>DATBLK010000324.1:0-10854 GCA_036555405.1 Anaeromyxobacteraceae bacterium | reverse complement strand
CGCGCCGCCGATGAAGCACCAGCCGCCGCCCGGCACCGGGTGGCCGGCGTGGAAGAGGATCGCGAGCGGCGCCGTCCAGTAATAGACGCCCTCGTAGAAGTGGTAGTGCTGGTACTCCGGGTAGTACGGGTGGTCGTGGACGCCGTCGATGTAGCACCAGCCGCCGCCGGCGTAGTCGGGGATGACGTGCTGGCCGCCGTACCAGTAGACGGGCGCCGGGGCGGGGGCCGGCGCGTACGGGACCGGCGCGGGCTCCGGCGCCACCGCGACCGGCTCGGGCGGGGGCGGCGGCTGCGTGTAGACGGGCTGCTGCCGCGGGACGACGATGCAGCCGGCGGCGGCGAGGAGGGAGACGGGGAGCAGGCGTCGCATGGGTCACCCCTGGGCGCGAGTGGCGCGGTCCGTTTGTACGACGGTTGAAGGGGTGCGTCCATTCAATGCTGCGCGGCGGAATGCGGCGCTGCTAGACGAGCCGCTCCTTTTGCCACCCCGAGGAGTGGGCGCGGCCGAACTCGACGGCGTGGGCCACGTACAGCGAGGCGATGTCGAGGCCGGTGGCCGCCTCCAGCCCCTCGAACCCCGGGGAGCTGTTCACCTCCATGATCTTCGGGCCGTCGCGGGCCTCGAGCATGTCGACGCCGGCCACCTCGAGCCCGACGACCCGCGCCGCCTTCACGGCCGCGGCGGCCCAGGCCTCGGGCAGGGCGATGGCCTGCCCCTCGCCGCCGCGGTGGAGGTTGGAGCGGAACTCGCCGGTGCGGGCGGTGCGCCGCATCGCCGCCACCACCCGGTCGCCGACGACCATGGCCCGGACGTCCTTCCCCAGCGACTCGGCGATGAGCTCCTGCAGGAGGATCTCCTGGCCCAGCGTCCAGAGCGCCTCGAGCATCCCCTCCACCTCGACCATCGTCGAGGCGATCATCACCCCCACGCCCTGGGTGCCCTGGAGCAGCTTGATGATGCAGGGGAGGCCGCCGACCTCCTCCACCGCATGCGGCACCTCCTCGCGGTAGCGGCACATCGCGGTGCGGGGGATGTCGATGCCGAAGCGCGAGAGGAGCTGGAGGGCGCGGAGCTTGTCGCGGCTGCGGGCGATGGGGATGGCGTTCGCCAGCACCGGCACGCCCATCATGTCGAACTGGTTCACCACCGCCAGGCCGTAGCCGGTGATGGAGGCGCCGATGCGGGGAATGACCACGTCGACGCCCGAGATCTCCTCGCCCCGGTAGAGGATGCGGGGCCGGTCGCGCTCCAGGACCATGTTGCAGCGGAGGGTGTCGAGGACGCGCGGCGCGTGGCCCAGCGCCCGGGCGGCGTCGACGAGCCGGCGCGTCGAGTAGAGCCGCCGGTTCCGGGAGAGGATCGCCACCCGGGCGCGATCGGGCCGGCGTCTCCTCACCCTGAGTCCGGGCGCGCCGTCGCCGCGCTTCGCCATGGCGGCGAGAGAGTAGGGCGCGCCCGGCGCGCGGGGCAAGCGCCGTCGCCGCCCGCTCGTTGATCGCGCCCGCGCTCGCTGCTACAAACCGGGTCCCTCCGCCGGGGCCCGAGCTTGGACTACAAGGACACCGTCAACCTCCCCAGGACCGACTTTCCGATGAAGGCGAACCTGCCGCAGCGGGAGCCGCAGATCCTCCGCGCCTGGGAGGAGGGTCGGATCTTCGAGCGGATGGTGGAGCAGAGCCGCGCCCGCGGCGGCCGCAGCTTCGTGCTCCACGACGGCCCGCCCTACGCCAACGGCGACATCCACATGGGCCACGCGCTCAACAAGGTCCTGAAGGACGTCATCGTGAAGTACCGGGCGATGAAGGGCGACGTCGCCGACTACGTCCCGGGCTGGGACTGCCACGGGCTCCCCATCGAGAAGAAGGTCGACCAGGAGCTGGGCGCGCGGAAGCGGGAGATGACGCGGCCGCAGGTCCTCGCCGCCTGCCGCCAGTACGCCGAGAAGTGGGCGGCGCGGCAGCGCGAGAGCTTCAAGCGCCTCGGGGTCTTCGGCCGCTGGAGCGAGCCCTACATGACGATGGCGCGGCAGTACGAGGCCGACATCGTCCGGGTCCTCGCCGACGCCGCCGAGCGGGGCTCGCTCTACCGCGGCAAGAAGCCGGTCTACTGGTGCACCACCGACCGCACCGCCCTGGCCGAGGCCGAGGTGGAGTACCAGGACCACGTCTCGCCGTCGATCCACGTGGCCCTCGACCTCGAGGGCGAGCTCCCTCGGCTCCCCGGGCGCCGGGCGCGGCTCGTCGTCTGGACCACGACCCCCTGGACGCTGCCCGCGAACCTCGCCGTCGCCGCCCACCCCGCCCTCACCTACCTGGCCTACGAGCTCGGCGGCGCGGCGCTGGTGGTCGCGAAGGACCTCCTGGTCCCCTTCCTCGCCGCCTGCGCGCCCGCCGAGCTCGCGGTGCGCGGCGGCCCCGCGCCGCACACCCCCATCGCCCATGAGGCCGCCACCGGCGGCGGCGCCGTCGGGCCGGTGGCCCACCTCGCCGATCCGAGGCGGGTCCTCGGCACCCTCGAGGGGCGCGAGCTCGAGGGGCTCCGCTACCGCCACCCGTTCATGGGCCGGACCTGCCCGGTGATCCTCGCCGAGCACGTCACCCTCGAGGCCGGCACCGGCCTGGTCCACACCGCCCCGGGCCACGGGCAGGAGGACTTCGACATCGGCCTGCGCTACGGGCTCGAGGTCCTGAACCCGGTGGACGGCGCCGGCGTCTTCACCGCCGAGGCCGGGCCCTACGCCGGGCGGCCCATCCTGGCGGCGAACAAGGAGATCGTCGCCGACCTCCACGCCTCGGGCCACCTGCTCTCCGACCCCGCGGCGACGCTGCGCCACAGCTACCCGCACTGCTGGCGCTGCCACCAGCCGGTGATCTTCCGGGCCACCGACCAGTGGTTCCTGTCGCTGGAGAAGAACGACCTGCGCCGCCGCACCCTCGAGGAGATCGACCGGGTCCGGTGGATCCCGAGCTGGGGCCGGGACCGCATCCACGGCATGATCGAGCACCGGCCGGACTGGTGCCTCTCGCGCCAGCGCACCTGGGGCGTCCCCATCCCGGTGCTGTACTGCGAGGCCTGCGGCGAGCCGCTCGTCGACCCGGTGGTGATGCGGCGGGTGGCGGACGTCTTCGCCGAGGCCGGGATCGAGGCCTGGTACGAGCGACCCGCGGCCGACTTCGCCGGCGAGGCCCGCTGCCGGAAGTGCGGCGGCGCCGCCTTCCGCCGCGAGCAGGACATCCTCGACGTCTGGTGGGACTCGGGCACGAGCTGGGCGGCGGTCGCCGAGCGGCGCGGCATGGGCTTCCCGGTGGACCTCTACCTCGAGGGCTCCGACCAGCACCGCGGCTGGTTCCACTCCTCGCTCCTCTCGGCGATGGCGACGCGGGGGCGCGCCCCCTACCGCGCCGTCCTCACCCACGGCTTCCTCCTCGACGCCAGGGGGAAGGCGATGTCGAAGAGCGCCGGCAACGGCATCGAGCCCGACGAGATCATCGGGAAGTACGGCGCCGAGGTCCTGCGCCTCTGGGTGGCGGCCAGCGACTACCGCGACGACGTCACCCTCTCCGACCAGGTCCTCCAGGGCCTGGCCGAGGGGTACCGGAAGATCCGGAACACGGTCCGCTGGGCGCTCGGGAACCTCGGCGACTTCACCCCCGGGGCGGACGACGTCCCGGTGGAGCAGATGGAGCCCATCGACCGCTGGGCCCTGGGCCGGCTCGCCGCCTGGGTGGCGAAGGTGAAGCAGGCCTACGCCGACTACGAGTTCCACGTCGCCTACCACGCGACCATCGAGCTCTGCGCGGTGGAGCTCTCGGCGCTGTACTTCGACGTCGTCAAGGACCGGCTCTACACCTGGCGCCGCGACGGCCGGGCCCGGCGCAGCGCCCAGACCGTCCTCTGGGCGGTGGCCGACGATCTCCTGAGGATGCTGGCGCCGGTCCTCTCCTTCACCGCCAGCGAGGCCTGGGCCTCGCTCCCCCGGGCGCCCGCCGAGTCGGTCTTCCTGGCCGGCTTCCCGGACCGGCCGCGGCCCGCGGGCGCCGACGAGCTCGAGGCGCGCTACGCCCGGCTCTTCGAGGTCCGGGCCACGGTGCAGAAGGCGCTGGAGGAGGCGCGGCAGGCGAAGCGCATCGGGAGCAGCCTCGAGGCGCTGGTCCGGCTCCAGGCCGAGGGGGAGACGCTCGACCTCCTCCGGTCGGCGCGGGGCGAGCTCCCGGCGCTCTTCATCGTCTCCCGGGTGGAGCTCGCCCCCGGGCCGGCGCGGGCGCTGGTGGAGCCGGCGCCGGGCCGGAAGTGCCCCCGCTGCTGGGTCTACGCCGAGGACCAGGGGGCGAGCGCGGAGCACCCCGAGCTCTGCGGGAAGTGCGCGAGCGCCCTGGCATGAGGCTCCCCGCGTCCAGGTGGCGCCTGCTCGCCGCCATCTTCGCCGCCGGGCTCCTCGCCGACCAGGCGACGAAGCTCCTCGCCGCCGACCGCCTCACGTCCGCCTTCGAGCGCCGCGGCGCGCGCACGCTCGGAGCCAAGCTCGCGGTCCTGTACGGCGGGCAGCACCTCGAGGTCGACGCGCGGGCGCCCCACGTCGTCTACGCGCCCCTGTGGCGCATGACCTACGTCGAGAACCCCGGCGCCGCCTGGGGGCTGTTCCGCGACGCCTCGCCCCGCTTCCGCAACGTCTTCTTCGGCCTCGTCGCCCTCGCCGCCGCGGTCTTCATCCTCCGCGCCTACCGCAAGCTCGAGGAGCGCCAGCGCTGGCTCCAGGTGGGCCTGGCGCTGGTGCTCACCGGGGCCGCCGGGAACGTCGTCGATCGCCTGGCCCGGAGCGCGGTCATCGACTTCGTCGACTGGTACTGGTGGAACCGCCCCGACCTCCGCTGGCCCACCTTCAACGTCGCCGACTCGATGCTGAGCGTCGGGGTGGTCATGCTGCTCCTCGCCCCCTCCGGCCGGAAGAAGGAGGAGAAGGAGAGGCCGGCGGCCTAGGCTCCGCCGCGGGCCGGAATCGGCCCGCGCGGCGGCGCGTTCTCCGAGGCGAAAGATGCTCCCCGTCCTCCTCCGCCTCACCATCCCCGCCGGCCTGGGCCTCCCCGCGGCCGCGGCCGCGGCCGCGCTCCTCCTCCTCGGGCGGGCGGTGGCGTTCCGCAGGCGCCTGGCGCGGGAGGGCCGGGGCATCTCCCTCGGCCGGGCGCTCCTCGACGACAAGGTCACCGCCGGCGTCCTCGCGGCGCTCGTCTTCCTCCTCTGGCGCGGGGGCGTCCTCGACGGCGAGATCTCCCTCCCGCTCCACACCTACGGCCTCCTCATCGCCTCGGCCTTCGTGGTCGGCATCTGGCTGGCGCAGCGCGAGGGCCGGCGGCAGGGGCAGGACCCGGAGCGCATCGCCGACCTCTCCTTCTGGATCCTCGTGGCCGCGCTGGTGGGGAGCCGGATCTTCTTCATCCTGGTGAACTGGGGCGACTACTTCGGCGAGGGCGCCTGGGTGACGACGCGCCTGGGCCGCATCCCCCGCCTCCTCGCCGTCTGGGAGGGCGGCCTGGTGTTCTACGGCGGCTTCGTGGCCGCGGCGCTCACGGCCTTCTGGTACCTGCGGCGCCACGGGATGGCCTTCCTCCCGTTCGCCGACACGCTCATCCCCTCGGTGGCCTTCGGCCACTTCATGGGGCGGCTGGGCTGCTTCGCCGCCGGCTGCTGCTGGGGCGAGGCCTGCGACGCCCGCTTCCCCCTGGGAGCCCGCTTCCCGCCGGACTCGCTCGCCTACCAGAGCTTCCTGGCGCGGCCCGACGCCGACCGCTGGCTGGCGCCGGACCGCGGCGCCACCGTGGCGCTCCACCCCACCCAGCTCTACGAGTCGGCGGGCGAGCTCCTCCTCTTCGCGCTCCTCGTCCTGGCGGTGCGGCCGAACAAGCGCTTCCAGGGCCAGGCGCTCGCCGCCTGGCTCCTCGGGTACGCGGTGCTGCGGACGGCGGTGGAGGCCTTCCGCGGCGACGTCGAGCGCGGCGTCTACGCCGGGCTCGGCGTGGGCCAGTGGACCTCGATGGCCATCTTCGCGGCCGGGCTCGCCGTCTGGGCGGTCGGGCGCCGCCGCGCCCGGGCCGCCCGCGCCGCGGTGCCGGCGCTGGCCTGACCGGCCGGCGAGCGGGAGGAAAGCGCGCCCCCGCCGGTGGTACCATGGCGGCCCTTGGCGACCCCGAACCAGAGGCATGGCGCCAGCGGCGACGCCCGCGACCCGGTGGAGGAGCGCCACGCCACCGACGAGCTCGCGGACCAGTGCGCCCGGCTCGAGGAGGAGCTCGAAGCGCTGAGGGCGCGCTACGACATGTACTTCCTCGGGGTGGAGCGGCGCGAGCCGAACCGCGACCGGGACGAGATGAAGCGCCGGGTGGAGCGGCTCAAGGGCTCCTTCACCCGCAACACCGGCCTCAAGTTCCGGATGCAGTCCCTTCACGCCCGCTTCATCTCCTACGAGCGGATGTGGGTCCGGAACGCGCGGGCGCGGGAGGAGGGCACCTACCGCAAGGACATCCTCAAGGCGCGGCGCCACCTCCAGGATCGCAAGCCGCCCTCCGAGTCCTCCGCGGCGCCGCGGCCCGAGCCGGCCTCGCCGGCGGGGGCCGCCCCGTCCCCGGCCGCCGAGCCGCCGGCGCTGTCGCCGCCGCCTCGCCCCCCGGCCGAGCCCGTCGCCGTCGCCGCGGCCTCGCCGCCGCCCCGGCCGGGCACCGCGCCGCCGGCCGCTTCCGCGCCGCGCCCGCCGGCGCCGGCGATGGGCGAGCCGCAGCTCCGCGCCCTCTACGACGCCTACGTGCAGGCGAAGCGCCGCTGCAACGAGGACGTCTCGAGGATCACCTACGAGGCCATGGCCCGCACCGTGCAGAAGCAGGTGCCCGAGCTCATGCAGCGGTACAAGGCGCGCTCCGTCGAGTTCAAGGTCGTGATCCAGGACGGCAAGGCGCTGCTCAAGGCCGTGCCCAAGACGTAGGCGGCCGGTCGCGACGCCCCGCGGGCGGCGGGGCGATGGGCCGCGAACTGGCCCGGCGGCGCCCCGCCGCTATCATGGCCCGGATGCGACCCCTGGCCCTGGCCCTCCTCCTCGCGCCCGCCATCGGGATGGCGCAGGCGCGCCCGCGGGACGGCAGCGAGCCGCCGGCGCGCTACCTCGCCCCCCTGGCGGTGGGCGTGCGCCTCGGCGGGCTCGCGGCCTACGGCGCGCCCGCCAGCCGGCGCACCGCGGTGGGCGGGGGCGTCTACGGCCTCTTCGACGCGCAGGGGATCATCGCCGACGTCGCAGCCGACGCCTTCGCCGGACGCGACGCCACCTCGCTGACCGCCGGACTGGGCGTCTACTGGCCGGCGCTGCCGGCCGAGAACACGAGCCCGTACCTGGGCGGCGGCGTGCGGCTCGGCTGGACGCGCTTCGGCGGGGACGGCGCCTTCGGCATGCAGCTCTGCGCCGCGGCCGGCATCCTCGCCAGCCGCCAGTGGTCGCCGCACGTCCGGCTCGAGATCGCCTGGTTCTGGAACACGATGGGCGAGCGGCCGTCGGGCGGCGGGGCGGACCGCTTCGCCAGCGGCCCGGTGGCGACGCTCGGGCTCGGGTTCTAGAGGGCCGTCCGGGCACGGGCCGAAGGGCAGCCGTGGACCGCGCCGCCCCCTACCTCTTCGTCTTCCTCTGGAGCACCGGCTTCGTCGGCGCCAGGCTCGGGGTGCACCACGCCGAGCCGCTGACCTTCCTGCTCGTCCGCTACGCGGTGGTCGCCGGCCTGATGGCGGCGGCGTCGCTCCTGACGCGCGCCCCCTGGCCGCGCGGGCGGCAGGCGGCCCACGTCGCGGTCGCCGGGCTCCTCGTCCACGCCGCCTACCTGGGCGGCGTCTTCGTGGCGCTGGCGCGCGGGCTCCCGGCGGGCGCGACGAGCCTGGTCGTGGGCATGCAGCCGGTGCTCACGGCGGTGGGCGCCGGGCTCCTGCTGGGCGAGCGGGTCACCCCCCGGCAGTGGCTCGGCCTGGGCCTCGGCTTCGCCGGCGTGGCGCTGGTGCTCTCCGGGAAGGTGGGCCTGGGTGCGGCGGCGGCCGCGCCCGGCCCGGCGCTCGGGGCGGCGCTGGCGGCCCTGGGCGGCATCACGCTCGGCACGCTCTACCAGAAGCGCTTCTGCCCGGCCTTCGACCTGCGGACCGGGGCGGTGGTCCAGTTCTCGGCCGCCTTCGCCGGGACGCTCCCCGTGGCCCTGGCGACCGAGTCGTTTCGCGTCGAGTGGACGGCGGAGCTCCTCCTCGCGCTCGCCTGGCTGGTCCTGGTGCTCTCGCTCGGCGCCATCAGCCTGCTGAACGTCCTCATCCGGCGCGGCACCGCGGTGAACGTGGCGCGGCTCTTCTTCCTCGTCCCGCCGTCGACGGCGCTCCTGGCCTTCCTCTTCTTCGGCGAGACCCTGCGGGGCGCGGCGCTCGCCGGGATGGGGCTGGCGGCGGTGGGCGTGTACCTGGCCCGCGCGCGGTAGCGCCGGCGTAGGATGCGCCGATGTCCCTGTTCTCGCGCCGCCTGCCGCACGTCGTGACCCGCGCCGACCTGGCCCGGATCGTCACCCCCACCTACGCCGCCTCGATGGCGGTGGACGACGACGAGGCGCACGAGCGGCTCACCCGCGCGCTCGACCGGCCCGGCGTCGCCGACGACCTCTACCGCGCGATCTCCCTGGGGCTCGAGGCGGCGCAGGGACCGCGGACCAGCGAGGACGCCCTGGTGGACAAGCTCTCGCGGGGCGTCCAGGCGCGCCGCAGCCGCGTGAGGCCGGCGCCCGACCACCCGGGGATCGCCGCGGTGATGGTCCGGGTGAACCTGGAGCTCGGCCTCGCGCCCGAGCAGATGCGGGCCACGCTCGACGGCGACCGGGGACGCGCGGTGCTCGAGGCGGGGCTCTCCGCCCTCGGGTCACACCTCGTGAAGGAGCTGCTCCGGTAGGGAGGGCGCGTCTGCTAATCTGGCGTCCCGAGCCCTGGAGAGCCTGCATGAAGATCACCCACATCCCGACGTTGCGGCTCATCCTCGGAGCGGCCGCGCTGCTCGCGGCCGTCGCCCTGCTGTGGTGGATCGTCGGCTACACGGTGGGCAAGTCCGCGATGGAGCAGGCGGGCGGCGCGGCCGCCTTCGCGCGCGCCTACGCCTTCCGCGAGACGCTGGTGCTGCCGCTGTTCGCCATGGCGCTCCTCTCCCACCTGACGCGGCTCGTCGGCGAGACCGGCGCCGGGCGGTGGGCGCGGCTCGCCGTGCTCGCCGCGGTGGCGGCCCTGCTCTTCGCGGGCGAGAGGTCGCCCGGCTTCGCGCTGGGCTGGGTCCTGTTCGTCGTCGGCGCCGCGGCGGCCGCCGAGGCGACGGAGCTGCAGGGGTTCGTCGTCGCGCTCGTCGCCGGCGCCTTCGTGGCCTTCGCCTTCGTCTTCGACCGGACGGAGTTCACCACCGGCCAGAAGATCATGGTCATCGCGCTGCAGGACGTCTTCGTCTACGCGCCGCTGCTGGTGGGGCCGGAGTGGATCGACCGCTGGCTTTGGCGCAGCGGGAAGTGAGCTTCGGGGGCGCCCGCCGCGGCGCGGTCAGCCCGCCGGGGCGTCGAGCTCGGGGTAGTGGCGGAAGATGCCGCGCTCGTTGAAGGGGATCCGGCGGGGCGACGCCAGGTAGGCGGCGATGCCCGGACGCGCGGCCACCGCGTCGTGGAGGGCGCCGAGCCGTCGGAAGCGGGCCTCGACCCGCGCCAGGGCGCGGGGGAAGGCGTAGCGGAGACCCGCGACGACCTGGAAGGTCGAGAGGTCCACGTAGCTGCAGGTGGGGCCCACGAGCCAGCGCCCGCGGCCGGCGGGGTTCGAGTCGAGGGCGCGGTCGAGGTACCCCAGGTGCTTGGGGATGCGCTCGGCGACGAACGCGGCCGCGCGGCGCGCGGCCTCGGCCTTCTGGTCCTCGTAGTAGAGCGAGACGGCGATGGGGTGGTGGACGTCGTGCACCTCGGCCACCAGGTCGGCGATGGTGAGCTGGATCTGGTGCGCGCGCAGCCGGCTCGCCGCGTCGCGGGGAACGAGCCCGAGCAGCGGCGCGAGGTACTGGAGGATGGCGGCCGTCTGGGCCACGAGGACCGGGCCGTGGCGCAGGACCGGGGGCCCGAGCGGCACCAGCCCGCCGCCCGCGTCCTCGAGCAGGCGCGAGACGGCGGAGGCGCCCCCACCCTGCCGCGCCGGCCGCCGGGCCACGTCGTCGTACTCCACGCCCGCGTCCTCGAAGGCGAGCCGGACGAACTCGCCGCGGCCCTGGATGCCGGGCCAGTAGTAGAGCTCGAAGGGAGCGCCGGCGGGGGCGCGGCGGCCCCGTCCCGGCGCGCGACCAGCCGGGCCGGTCGCGGGCCGGCCCGCCCCCCGGGCCCTCCGGCGAGCGGAACGCCTGACATGTGCCATCGGATCCCTCCTTGCGCCGGCGCCAGGAAGCCTGCGGGATTGCGTTCGTGTCTGCCCGAATCGTACACCAGCCCCCTCGCCGCCCCTGGAGGCGCGGAGCGACGCGACCTCGGGTGCGTATCGCCTCCAGGTCTCATGGTCACGCGACGGACCTGGTCCCGCGGAGCTGATACCCTGCCGCTGCTGGCAAGAGCACCGCCGCGGGGCCCGGCACGCCGGGGCGCGACGGGGCATCGACGGCACGGTTGTCAGGGACCCCTTCATCTCGGTGGAGGGGTCCCTTCTTCTTGAAGCGGGGTTGCGTTCCCCGGCTGGCGATCGTACAAGACGCCCCTCGCCGTTCCCGGAAGGTGCGGCGACGCCCTTGCCTGGGTAGCTCAGTCGGTAGAGCAGGGGACTGAAAATCCCCGTGTCGGTGGTTCGATTCCG
>DATBLK010000277.1:0-22271 GCA_036555405.1 Anaeromyxobacteraceae bacterium | reverse complement strand
CCAGGCCGTGGAGACGACGGCGCAGCGCGCGCCGGCGGCGGCGGCGGCGCCGAGGTGGTCGTGGCCGTCGTGCCGCTCGCCGCGCAGGGCCACGAAGCCGCTCCCGGGGCGGAGGGCGCGGGTGTCGGTGGAGAGGCCCTCGACCGGCGCGGCCGGCGGGCCCATCCACCGGCCGTGCACGGCGGCGGCGAGTTCGTCTCCGGTGAAGCGGGCGGCGTTCATGCGATGCCGAGCGCCCGGCGGGCCTCCTCGCGGTCGTCGAAGGGGCGGCGCTCGGCGCCGACGAGCTGGAAGGCCTCGTGTCCCTTCCCGGCGATGAGCACGGCGTCGCCTGGCCGCGCGGCTGCGACGGCGAGGCCGATGGCCTCGCGCCGGTCGGGCACCACCGCGAAGCCGCGGCCCCCGGCGCGGGCCTCGGCGGGGCCGAGCCTGGAGAGGCCGCCTCGCTCCAGGCCCGGGAGGATCTCGCCGATGATGGCCGCCGGGTCCTCGCTCCGGGGGTTGTCGCTCGTCACCACCGCCAGGTCGGCGGCCCGGGCCACCGCCTCGCCCATGAGCGGCCGCTTCCCCCGGTCGCGGTCGCCGCCGCAGCCGAAGACCGCCAGGAGGCGTCGGGGGCGGAGCTCGCGCAGCGCCGAGAGGACGCGGGCCAGGGCGTCGTCGGTGTGGGCGTAGTCCACGAAGGCGGCGACCCCGCGCGCCTCGACGCGCTCCAGCCGGCCCGGCGCGCCGCGCGAGGCCGAGAGCGCCCGGCCCACCGCCGCCGGCGCGGCGCCGAGCGCCAGCGCCAGGCCGGCGGCGCAGAGGAGGTTCTCCGCGTTGTGCCGGCCCACGAGCGGCGAGCAGAGCTCCAGCGCGCCGGCGGGCGTCTCGAGCCGCGCCGAGATGCCCGCGAGGCCGACCTCCAGGGCCTCGGCCCGCAGCTCCGGGCCCGGCCCGAGGCCGTAGCGCCACGCGGTCCGGCCGGAGGCGGCGAGCTCGCGGGCCAGCCGGGCGCCGTGGGCGTCGCCGGCGTTCACCACCGCGACGCCGCCGGGCGCCAGGCCCTCGAAGAAGAGCCGGCGCTTGGCCGCGAAGTAGCGCTCGAGGTCGCCGTGGTAGTCGAGGTGGTCGCGGGTGAGGTTCGTGAAGCCGGCGGCGCGGAAGGCGAGGCCGGCGACCCGCTCCTGGTCGAGGGCGTGGGAGGAGACCTCCAGGACCGCGGCCCGGGCCCCGGCGGCACGCATCTCGGCGAGGAGCGCGTGGAGCGCGGGCGCGTCGGGGGTGGTGTGGGCCGCCTGGCGCTCGGCGCCGGGCCAGCGGTGGAGCACGGTGCCGAGGAGGCCGCAGGGGATCCCCGCCTCGCGCAGGCAGGCCTCGGCGAGCCAGGCGACGGTGGTCTTGCCGTTCGTGCCGGTGACGCCGGCGAGGAGCAGGGCGTCGCCGGGCCTGCCGTGGAAGGCCGCGGCCGCGAGCGCCAGGGCGCGGCGGGCGTCCCCGGCGACGAGGAGCCGCGCCGGCGCGCACTCGACCGGCCGCTCGGCGACGACGGCGACGGCCCCCGCCCGGGCCGCGGCGGCGGCGAAGTCGTGGCCGTCGGCGCGCGTACCCCGGACGGCGAAGAAGACCGCGCCCGGCCGGACCGCCCGCGAGTCGGCGGTGACGAGCGACACCTCGGCGTCGCCGCCCCTGGGCCCGCTCGCGCCCACCGCCTCGATGGCATGGATGATCTGGGAGAGGAGCATTCCGATATCGGCGCAGGATACCCATGCAAGCGGGAATCCGCCTCTTTTCAGACGGGGGCACGGGCTGTTGCGAGGGCGGGCGTCCGGCCTGACACGCGCCCCGCTCGCCCCGAGCGTGTCGCCGCTGGAGGCGGGTGACGGTGCTACCCCCGCGGCTGCAGCCTGAGCCGGACCCGCGACCCCCGCTCCACCACCACCCCCGCCGCCGGCGACTGCGCCGACACCAGGCCGGAGCCGCTGGTCTCGCCGAGGAGCCCCACCGCCTCGAGAACCTTGAGACCCGAGCGCGCCGGCAGGCCAAGGAGGAGCGGCACCGCCACCCCGGCCTCGCCGGACCGGGCGCTGCGGAGGGCGGCCTCCACCGACGGCCGCGGCGCCTCCTCGGGCGCGGCGGCCGGCTCGGGCGCCCGCACGGCGGCGGCGTCGGGCGGCACGCCCAGCGCCCGCAGCGCGTGCTCGACCACCTCCTTGAACACCGGCGCCGCCACCTCGCCGCCGTAGATCTCGCCCCGCGGCTCGTCGATGAAGACGCCGACGACGACGCGCGGGTCCGGCACCGGCGCGAAGCCCACGAAGGAGCTGAAGCGCTTGTCGGCCGAGTAGCCGCCCGAGACCGGGTCGGCCTTCTGCGCGGTCCCGGTCTTCCCGGCGGCGCGCCAGCCGTCGAGCCGGGCCCGCTTCCCCGTGCCCTCGCCGTCGGTGAGCACCAGCTCCATCCAGCGGGCCACCTGCGCCGCCGCCTGCGGCGAGGCGGCGCGGCGCACCACCACCGGCTCCACCTCGAAGAGCGTACGCGCGCCCACCGGGTCGACGACGCGGCGGACGAGCTGGGGGCGGAGCAGGAGGCCGCCGTTGGCGATGGCCGCCGCGGCCGCCGTGGTCTGGAGGGCGCTCGCGGTCACCCCCTGGCCGAAGGCCATGGTGGCGAGCGAGACCTCGGCGCGGGGGTAGGGCACCTGGCCCCGCGGCTCGCCGGGGAGGCCGGTGCCGGTGCGCTCGCCGAAGCCGAAGGCGAGGAGGGTGCGCTGCAGCCGCTCCCGGCCCAGCCGCTGCGCGATCTTGCCGGCGCCGATGTTGCTGCTCGAGGCCACGATGCGCGCCGGCCCGGTCCAGCCGAGCGCCCGGTGGTCGTGGATCACGTGGCTGCCGATGCGCCAGGCGCCGTTCTCGCAGAAGACCGCGTCCTGGGCCCGGAGGGCGCCGGCGTCGAGCGCCCCGGCGACCGCGAAGATCTTGAAGGTCGACCCGGGCTCGAAGGTGTCGAGCACGGCGCGGTTCCGCATCCCGTCGCCGCGCCGCGGGGCGTTGGGGTTGAAGGCCGGCGCGTTCGCCAGGGCCAGCACCTCGCCGGTGCGCGGGTCCATCGCCACCGCCATCCCGGAGCGGGCCCGGGCCTGGGCCACGGCCCGCGCCAGGGCCCGCTCGGCGGCGAGCTGGAGCCCCTGCTCCACGGCGAGCTCGACCCGCGCCCCCTCGACGGGGCGCTCGGGCGCGTCCTGGAGGAGGAGCGCGCCCCGGGCGTCGCGGAGGCTGGCGACGCGCATGGGCTCGCCGGAGAGCGCGTCCTGGTAGAGGCGCTCCACGCCCTCGAGCCCCTCGCCGTCGTCGCCGACGAAGCCCACCAGCTGCGCCGCCAGCTCGCGCCGGGGGTAGTAGCGGCGCGACTCCTTGGCGAAGGCCACCCCCGGGATCCCGAGCGCCCGGACCGCGGCCGACTCGTCGGGGGAGACGCGGCGCTTCGCCCAGGCGAAGCGGTCGGCGCGGGCCACCTTCCTCTCCAGCGCCCGGGCATCGAGCGAGAGCGCCCTGGCGAGGCGCCCCAGGGCCGCGCGCCGGCCGCGCTCCGGAAGCTCCCCCGGGTCGACGAAGACCGAGTCGGCCTCGACGTCCTGCGCCAGCGTTACCCCGTTCCGGTCGGCGATGGCGCCGCGCCGGGGCCGCCACTCCAGCTCGCGGACGTACTGGTCGCGCGCCGCGGCACCGAGCCGGTCGCTGTGGAGCGCCTGGAGCTGCACCGCCCGGGCGCCGACGGCCAGGAAGGCGAGCGCCAGGAGGGCCGCCACCGCGCCGGTGCGGACGGCGATCCACCGCGCCGGCCGGCCGTCGCCCGCCCGCGCCGGCATCAGATGCCCGCCCGGCCCCGGCCGTACACGACGCCACTTCCATCTGGCCCCGCCGGGCCGGTGCGGCGGCCGCTGCCCGCATCCGCCACCGTCCCGCCGCCCGACCCGCCGCCCACCGACCCGCCCGCCACCACCGCTCCCGACGCCGGCGGGGCCCTTCCCAGGCGCTCCCGGGGGTACCGCTCCAGCCGCCCGGGCGCGCGCAACGTCGCCACCTCCAGCCGCAGGCGCTCGCGCTCGGCGGCGAGGCGGCGGTGCTCCGCCTCGAGCCGCGCCAGCGAGTAGCCCGCGCTCACGACCCCCGTCTTCGCCCACACGTGGAAGATCCCGACGGCGGCCAGCGACGCGCAGGCCGCCCCGATGGCGAGATGGCGCAGGGCCGCGCTCACCGGACCCGCTCCACCGCCCGGAGGCGGGCGCTGCGGGCGCGGGGGTTCCGCGCCACCTCGGCCTCGGAGGCCATCACCGCCCGCTTGGTCACCGCCCGGAACCCCGCCCGGGCGCCGCAGGCGCACACCGGCAGGCGCGGCGGGCAGGTGCAGGCCCGGGTCAGGGCGCGGAAGCGCTCCTTCACCATCCGGTCCTCGAGCGAGTGGAAGCTCACGGCCGCGGCGCGCCCGCCGGGGCGGACCAGCGCGGGCAGGGCCTCGAGCCAGGCGGCGAGCGCCCCGAGCTCGTCGTTCACGGCGATGCGCAGCGCCTGGAAGGTGCGGGTGGCGGGGTGGATGCGGCGCGGCCAGGCGCGGCGCGGGATGGCGCCGGCCACCACCTCGGCCAGCGCGGCGGTGTCGAGGGCCGCCCCTTCGGCCACCGCCCGCTTGATGGCGCGGGCCACCGGCCGGGCGAAGGGCTCCTCGCCGTACTCGCGGAGGATGCGGGCCAGCTCGCGCTCGTCGGCGCGGGCCAGGAGCTGCGCCAGGGTCTCGCCCTGGTCGCCCATGCGCATGTCGAGCGGGCCGGGCCGCTGGAAGGAGAAGCCGCGCGAGGGGTCGTCGAGCTGCGGGGAGGAGACTCCGAGGTCGGCGAGAACGCCGTCCACCGCCTCGATGCCCAGGGAGTCGAGGACCCCGCGGGCGTCGCGGAAGTCGCGCTGCACGGCGCGGAAGGCCTCGCCGAAGCGCGCCAGGCGCGCCCTCGACGCGGCGACGGCCCGCGGGTCGCGGTCGAGGCCGATCACCGCGGCCCCCGCCTCGAGGAAGCGCTCGGCGTGGCCGCCGCCTCCGACCGTGCAGTCGAGGAGCAGCCGGCCCGGCCCGGGCTCGAGCAGCTCCACCACCTCGCTGGCGAGCACCGGCTCATGGTCGAACCCCCCGGTCACGCCCGGGCGCGGGCGGCGCTGAAGCGGTCCTGCGGGCGTACCCCTGCCATCGCGCGCCTCCTCACGGCTTCTGGAAATCGACGACTTCCTCGGGCCCGAGCGGCCGGGCGAGCTGCTCGGCGTGCGCCGCCCGGTCCCAGAGGTGCATCTCGAGCCCCATGCCCACCCAGACGACGTCCTTCTCCAGGCCGGCGTACTCGCGGAGCGCCGGCGGCACGAGCACGCGGCCGTGGACGTCGAGGTCCACCTCGTGGGCGCTGGAGTAGAAGCGGAGGATGTTCCGCTGGGCCCGGTGGTCGAGCGGGCTCGCGGCGAGGAGGCGTCCGACGAGCGCCTGCCACTGGGAGTGCGGCAGCGCCCTCACCGCCCGCCAGAAGGGCGCCTGGACGAGCACGATCTTGGGCTCGCCCGCGGCCGCGAGCGCGTCGCGGAACCGGGAGGGGAGGCTGGTGCGCCCCTTCGCGTCGATGGCGTGGTTGAAGGTTCCCCAGAACACGGCGAGGCCGATTGTGCCGCTCAGATCCGCGCTGATCCACTTTTTCCCACTACGGGCCCGATCCAAGGGGATCTCGGGTCGCTTGTCAAACGAGACGCCGGCGACCCATCCCGTGGACTGCTGATCCGTTCAGGTCCGTCCGGCGAGGTTGCGCGACCGTCCGGTGCGTCGGATGCTGCCGCGTCCACCGAAGGGAGGCCGGATGGCGACGCTCGCGGGCAAGACGCTCTTCATCACCGGCGCGAGCCGGGGCATCGGCAAGGCCATCGGGCTGCGAGCCGCGCGGGACGGCGCCAGCGTGGTCGTCGCCGCCAAGACCACGGCGCGCCATCCCAAGCTGCCCGGGACCATCCACTCGGCCGCCGAGGAGATCGAGGCGGCGGGCGGGAAGGCGCTGGCCGTGCCCTGCGACATCCGCGACGAGGAGCAGGTCCGGGCCGCGGTGGCGGCGGGGGTGGCGCGCTTCGGCGGCATCGACGTCCTGGTGAACAACGCCTCGGCCATCTTCCTGGCGGGCACGCTCGACACGCCCATGAAGCGCTACGACCTCATGCACCAGGTGAACGCCCGCGGGACCTTCCTCTGCGCCCAGGCCTGCCTGCCCCATCTCCTGAAGGCCGCCAACCCGCACATCCTCACGCTCTCGCCGCCGCTCGACCTCCAGCCGCGCTGGTTCGCGCCGCACGTCGCCTACACGGTGGCGAAGTACGGGATGAGCCTCTACGTGCTGGGGATGGCCGAGGAGCTGCGCGACCGGGGCGTGGCCGTGAACGCGCTCTGGCCCCGGACCGTCATCGCCACCGCGGCGCTGAACGTGCTCGGGGGCGACGAGACCGCGCGCCACGCCCGGACGCCCGAGGTCGTCGCCGACGCCGCCTGCGCCATCCTGCGGCGCGACGCCCGCCAGTGCACCGGCAACTTCTTCATCGACGACGAGGTGCTCCGCGCCGAGGGCGTCACCGACCTCGAGCGCTACCGGGTCGACCCGGGCCAGGAGCTCTGGCCCGACTTCTTCCTGCCGCCGCCCTGAGGCCGATGGCCCGGGCGGCTGCCGCACCCGCGGCGGAGAGACGGACCGCGGCTTCGGCCGCGGGACTTCAGTCGGCGATCCGGTCCACCCCCGCCCGCGCCAGCCTCGCGGCCGCGTCCAGGAAGCGCCCCTCGCCCCGGTCGGCCGCCTCCTGGGCGTGCTCGCAGGCCAGCGCCACCTCGAGGGCGCGCGCCAGCGTGAGCGCCAGGCGCCGCGCCCCGGCCTCGCGCGCCGGCCCCTCGGTCCGGGCCCACCAGGCGGCGGCGTGCTCGGCCGCGCGCAGCGCCGCCTCGGCCGCGGGCCGCAGCGCCGGGTCGCGGGCCCGCAGCGCCGGGCCGCGGATCTCCGCGGCCAGGGCCTCGGGCGCGCCCGGGTCGCGCAGCGCCCGGAGGAGCTCCACCGAGAGGACGCTGGTCGTCCCCTCCCAGATGGGAAGGACCTGCGCGTCGCGCAGCAGGCGCGGGAGCCCGGTGTCCTCGACGTAGCCGGCGCCGCCGAAGCACTCGAGCGCCTCGGAGGCCAGGGCCACCGCCTGCTTCCCGGTGGCGAGCTTCGCGAGCAGGACGACGGCCCGGAAGGCGAGGTGGTCGGCGTCCGAGGCGTCGCCCGCCTCGACCCGGCCGAGCAGCTCGGCGGCGCGGAAGGCGAGGAGCAGCGCGCCGGTCCGCTCCGCCTCCATCTCGGCGAGCACCTCGGCGTGCAGGGGCTTCTCGGCGAGGAGCGCGCCGAAGGCCGACCGCCGCCGCGCGTAGTCCTGCGCCAGCGCCAGGCCGCGCCGCATCCCGGCGGCGGCGCAGACCGCGTTCCACAGGCGCGTCACGTCCAGCATGGGCGCGATGGCCCGCACCCCGCCCGCGGTGCCCGCCACGAGCTCGGCGGCCGCGCCCTCCAGCTCGACCTCGGCGGTCGGGAGCTTGCGGGTGCCGAGCTTCTCCTTGAGCCGCTGCACGGCGAAGCCGTTCGGCCGCCCGTCGGCGAGGCGCGTCTCCATGTAGAAGAGGGCGAGCCCCTTCCCGCCCGGCCCGTTCCCCTCGGGCCGCGCCAGCAGCAGCGCCATCTCCGAGGTCGCCGCGGAGGTGAACCACTTCACGCCCGAGACCCGCCACCCGCCCTCCCCGCGCCGGGCCACGGCCTCGGCGCGCCCGACGTCGGAGCCGCCGGCCCGCTCCGTCATCCACTGGCCGCTGGTCCAGGCGGTCGCCGGGTCGCGGCTGGTGAGCCGGGGGAGCGCGCGCTCGGCGAGCGAGCGGGCGCCGTGGTGGAGCAGGGTCCGCGCCGCGCCGTCGCTCATCGCCAGCGGGCAGGAGTAGAGGTCGAGCGAGGGCTCCAGGGGGTGGAGGAGCGCGAACTGGACGACGCGCGAGAAGCGGCCGAAGCGCCGCTCGTACGGGACGGCGACGAGGCCGTGGCGGGCGGCCAGGGCGGCCGCCTCGCGCCACAGGGGCGTGAGCTCGATGCGGTCGACGCGCCGGCCCCAGGCGTCGTAGGAGACGAGCCGCGGCTCGAGGTGCCGCTCGGCGAGCTGCTGCTCGAAGAGCCGGCCGCCGGAGAGCGCCCCGAGCTCGCGCAGCTCCGGCTCGACGGCGCGCAGGACGTCGGGCGGCAGGCGCCGCGCCAGGTAGGCCCGGAGCAGCGGGTCGTCGTCGTACTCGTTGCCGAGGCGCGGGGGGTCCTGGAGGAAGGCCATGGGCTACAGGGCCACCGCCGGCAGCTTCTTCAGCGACTCCTTCACCTTCTCCGCCGGGTAGTCGAAGTCCTCGAGCTTGCCGGCGAAGTAGGCGTCGTAGGCCCCCATGTCGACGTGGCCGTGGCCCGAGAGGTTGAAGAGGATGGTGCGCGCCTTCCCCTCGGCCTTCGCCTGGAGGGCCTCGTCGACGGCGGCGCGGATGGCGTGCGAGGACTCGGGCGCCGGGATGATGCCCTCGCTGCGGGCGAACTGCACCGCCGCCTCGAAGCAGGTGAGCTGGCCCACCGCCCGGGCCTCGATGAGCTCGTGGTGGAGGAGCTGCGAGACCAGCGGCGCGGCGCCGTGGTAGCGCAGGCCTCCGGCGTGGATCCCCGGGGGCACGAAGTCGTGGCCCAGCGTGTACATCTTGGCGATGGGGGCCATCTGCGCGGTGTCGCCGTAGTCGAAGGCGTAGACGCCCTTGGTCAGCGTGGGGCAGCTCGTCGGCTCCACCGCCACGACGCGCACCTTCTTCCCGGCGGCCTTGTCGGCGAGGAAGGGGAAGGCGACGCCCGAGAAGTTCGAGCCCCCGCCGTGGCAGCCGACGACGACGTCGGGGTAATCGCCGGCGAGCTTCAGCTGCTCCTTGGCCTCGAGGCCGATGACGGTCTGGTGCAGGAGCACGTGGTTCAGCACGCTCCCCAGGGCGTAGCGGGTGTCCTCGCGGGTGGCGGCGTCCTCCACCGCCTCGGAGATGGCGATCCCGAGCGAGCCCGGGCTCTTCGGGTCCTGGGCCCGCACCCCCCGGCCGGCGTTGGTCCTGTCGGAGGGCGAGGGCACCACCTCGGCGCCCCAGAGCTGCATCATCGACTTCCGGTAGGGCTTCTGGTCGAAGGAGACGCGCACCATGTAGACCGTGCACTGCAGGCCGAAGAGATTGCAGGCGAGGGCCATGGCCGAGCCCCACTGCCCGGCGCCGGTCTCGGTGGCGATGCGCTTCGTCCCGGCGAGCTTGTTGAAGTAGGCCTGCGGCACCGCGGTGTTGGGCTTGTGCGATCCGGCGGGGGAGACCCCCTCGTACTTGTAGTAGATGTGGGCCGGCGTCCCCAGCACCTGCTCGAGCCGGCGGGCGCGGTAGAGCGGCGAGGGACGCCACAGCCGGTAGATCTCGCGCACCGGCTCGGGGATGGGGATCCACCGCTCCCCCGACATCTCCTGCTCGAGGAGGCCGGGCGGGAAGAGGGGCAGCATGTCGGCCGGCGTCACCGGCTTCTTCGTCGCCGGGTGGAGCACCGGCGCCGGCGGCGCGGGCAGGTCGGCGATGATGTTGTACCAGTGCGTCGGGATCTGGCTCTCGGGGAGCAGGAACTTCGTCGTTTCCATGGGCCCTCGGGGCGAGGCGGGGGAGGCGCGATCCGAACCCGGAACGGAGGCGTGCGTCAAGGACTCGAGCTCAGTCTCCCTCTCCCCCGCACCCGCGGGGGAGAGGGCCGGGGCGAGGGGGAGCGCCAGGCTCGCTCACCGCAGCAGCGCCGCCACGTGCGCCGCCGCCCAGTGCGCCATGCCGAAGATGGAGAGCTGGGGGTTCACGCCCAGGGAGGTGGGGAAGACCGAGCCGTCGACGACGAAGATGTTGTCCATCCCGTGCATCTTGAGCCTCGCGTCCACCACCGACCGCTCCGGGTCCCGGCCCATGGCGCAGCCGCCCATGGCGTGGGCGCTGAAGACGCTGACGCGGAGCCTCTCCCAGGGGGCGCGGTCGAGCCGGGGGACCTCGGCCTCGTCGCGGATCTCCACCGGGTCCTCGTGGAGCGAGAAGACGCTCTGGGCTCCGGCGGCGAGGTGGGCCCGCGCCAGCGCCTTGCAGCCCTCGCGCAGCGCCTCCCAGATCGGCGCCCGGATGTCGTAGTCCACGCGCACCCGCCCGTCGCCGCGGATCGAGACCTCGCCGCCCGTCTCCTCGGGGAGGAAGCCGTCGACGGCGAGGGCGATGAGCGCCGAGGCGTTGGGCAGGTGCGCCATCAGGTCCTGGTGGGCGGCGCCGAAGCCGCCGAAGGAGCGGGCGGCGAGAGCGGGGTGCACCGGCGCCGCTTCCAGGAAGAAGCCCACCTTGCCCGGGCCGCGGTCGGCGAAATGGTGCGAGGTCACGGACTGGGGCGCGCCCGACCAGCCGTCGACGCGGTCGCGGTAGAGGCCCACCATGGCCGCCACCGGGTGGAGGAAGGTGCGCTTCCCGACTCGCCCGGAGATGTCGAGTCGCGAGCGCAGGAGCAGCGCCGGGGTGTTGACGGCGCCGCCCGACAGCACCAGGACCCGCGGGCGAACGGTGACGCGGCGGCCGGTGGGACGATCGGTCCGCGGGTCGAGCACCTCGGCGTGGACCGCGACCGCGCGCCGCTCCCGGTACTCGACGCGGACCGCGCGGGCGTTGGCGTAGACCCGCGCCCCGGCGGCGACCGCGTCGGGCAGGTAGGTCTGGTCCATCGAGGTGCGGGCGCCGAGCGGGCACCCCATGTGGCAGTAGCCCAGGTTCTGGCACCCCTGCACGTTGCGCCGGGTGCGCGCCCGCGCCCAGCCCAGCCTCCCCGCGCCCTCCCAGAGCGCGCCGTTGTTGGCGTTCACCTCGTCGGCCGGCTGCTCGTGGATGCCGAGCCGTTCCTCGACCGCGAGGAAGTGCGGCGCCAGCGCCTCGGGCGTGATCCCCTCCACCCCGTGGACCCGCCGCCAGTGCGCCAGGACGCGGTCCGGCGTCCGGAAGCTCGTCGTCCAGTTCACCACCGTGGTGCCGCCCAGCGCCCGCCCCTGGAGGATGGTGATGGCGAGGTCGGCGGTGGCCCGCTGTCCCTTCTCCTGGTAGAGCCGCGGGTAGGCGTCCTCCTCGCGCAGCGTCGAGTCCTCGGGGCGGTGCCAGGGCCCCTCCTCGAGGACCACGACGTGGAGGCCCACCTGGGCCAGCCGGGCCGCCACCACCGCGCCGCCGGCGCCCGACCCCACCACGCAGACGTCGGGCCGCTCGTCGGGGTCGCGAGAGACGTCGGCGCCGGTGAGGATCCGGCCGGGGCGCGCCTCAGGGGCCACGGGCGCCTCCCGGAAGCGGCGGCTCGACGTCCGGCACCACCGGCTCGGGTGCAGCCGGCGCGGGCACCGGCTCGGACGCCGCCGGCGCCACCGGCGCCGCCTGGAAGCGCCGCGGTCGCGGCGGCGGCGGCGAGAGCTCGGGGGGCAGCTCGGGCGCGGCGAAGGTCTCCCGGCGCGGCGCGGGCCCGGCCGAGGTCTCCCGGCGCAGCGGAGGCTCGCCCGGCATCTCCCGGCGCGGCCCGGGTGCCGCCGCCGGCGGGCCGGCGTAGCCGACCGCGGCCCAGGTCGCGGGCGAGGAGTAGTAGGCGGAGGAGAGGAGCTGCTTCAGGGCCCGGTAGCCGGTGCGCCGGACCGCGATGCGGCTCCCGGCCCAGGCCCGGAGGCGGCGGTCCTGCTCGGCGACGCCGCACTCCGTGAAGAGCCGCGGGCTCCAGTCCAGCAGGCCGAAGGCCGCGCTCTCGAAGAGGGAGACGACCTGCCGGAGCTCCTTCTGCGACGCCGGGTGGGCCATCGCGGCGATGGCGTCGGCGCGCGAGACCACGTCGACCTCGGCCGGCCGCGGGAAGCCCGGGTGCTCCGGCACCAGGCGCTCGGCGAGGGCGGCGAGCACGGCGGCCTGGGCGGCGTCGAAGACCAGGAGCGGCTTGCGGGAGGCGGGCCAGGGGCGGGTGCGCCGCGTCGCCAGCCAGGCGCCGCCGCCGGCCGCGGCGAGCAGCGCGGCGCCGACGAGTCCCTTCTTGAGAAACCCGCGCCGCCCTTCCTTCTCGCCGGGGAGGAGGATGCGCACGGAGCGCCGGCGCCTGCGAGCCATGGGACGGGGCGGAGCCTACCGCAAACATGCCCCGGTGTCGCGCCGGCGCCCCGCGCCGGCCGGGGCGCCCCTCGCCGGGTATCCGGTCCCGGGTCCCGGCAGCGCGGGCCGAAAGTTGCGACTCCGCGCCTTCGCGGAGATGCTGTGGGGAGAGAGGAGACGGATGGCCGTCGACAGGCGGAAGAGCGCCCGCTATCCCCTGGTCCTCGCCGTGAGCTGGGCGGGAGCCGGCGGGCGTCCCGACCACACCGAGGACCTCTCCGCCTCGGGGCTCTTCATCCGCACCGACCGGGCGCTGGCGGCGGGGGAGCGGGTGCCGGTGGAGCTCTCCTTCCCCGGGCTCCTCGAGCGCCTCGACCTCGTCGTCGAGGTCGTGCGCCGGCGCGAGGCCGGCCCGCAGCGGCCCGCGGGCCTGGGCGTGGCCGTTCCGGAGGAACGGTCCGACGAGCGCGCCCGTCTCGAGGCCCTGGCCCGGGCGGCGGCCGGGTCCGGGTCCGGGGGGAGCCGCGCCTACCGGATCCTCCTCGTAGAGGACAACGCCCTGGTGGCGTCGATGTACGCCTCGGCGCTGCGCCGGCTCTCGGCCACCGAGGGGCTCCCCTGGCTCGAGGTGGAGACCGCCGACGACGGCGACCGCGCCCTGCTGCGGCTCGAGGGCCAGCCGCCCATCGACCTCGTCATCACCGACGTCTACATGCCGGCGCTGGACGGGCTCGGGCTCCTGGAGCGCATCCGCGCCCACGAGCGCCTGCAGGCGACGCCGGTGGTGGTCATCAGCTCCGGCACCGCCGACGAGGACCAGCGGGCCATCCGCGCCGGCGCGCAGATCTTCCTCCGCAAGCCGGTGCGCTACCAGGACATCGTCGCCACGGTGCGCGCCCTCCTCGCCGCCGGGATCGAGCCGCGGGCCACGCCCTGAGGTTGCCCCGGCCGGCGGCGCCGGGATAGCTTTCCGCCCGCCGGGAGGAAGCGATGGCCAGGATCTCCGAGGGCGACGTCCGCGCCGCGGTCGGGTGAGCCGCGTGGCGATCCACGTCGAGACTCGCGGCCCGGTGCGGGTGGTCACGGTCGACAACCCGCGGAAGCGAAACGCCCTCGACTACGCCAGCCTGGCGGAGATCGAGGCGGCCTGCGCGGCGGCGGCGAGCGACGAGGTGCGCTGCCTCGTCTTCCGCGGCGCCGGGGACCGGGCCTTCTGCTCCGGCTTCGACATCGAGGCCATCCCCACCGGTCGCCAGGAGGGCGACCGCCCCGACCTGGCGGTGGAGCGGGCGATGGAGGCCGTGGAGGCGGTCCCCTGCCCCACCGTCGCCTTCCTGAACGGCTCGGCCTTCGGCGCCGGTGGCGAGCTCGCCGTGACCTGCGACCTCCGCGTGGCGCGGGAGGGGATCAGCCTGGGGATGCCCCCGGCCCGGCTGGGCGTCGTCTACCCGGTCGGCGGGCTGCGCCGCTTCCTCTCCCTGGTGGGGCCGGCGCGGGCGCGCGAGCTCTTCTTCACCGGGCGGCCGGTGGAGGCGGCGCGCGCCCTGGCCATCGGCCTCGTCGACGAGGTGGTGCCGGCCGACGGCGCGGAGCGGCAGGCGCTGGCGCTGGCCGCCGAGATCGCCGCCAACGCGCCGCTGGCGGTGCGGGGGATGAAGCGCATCCTCCGGCTGCTCGAGGCCGCGCAGGAGCGCGGCCTGACCGACGCCGAGCGGGCCGAGATCGCCGAGCTGCGGCAGCGCGCCTTCGAGAGCCGGGACACGGCCGAGGGGCGCGCCGCCTTCCTCGAGAAGCGCCCCCCGCGCTTCACCGGCGAGTGACGTCGCCCGCGGCTCACTGCCCCGGCTTCGCCGCCGGGCGCGCCGGCGCGAGCGTGCGCCGGAAGCGGAGTCCGTCCCGCTCCGGCTGGATCACGAACTGGTCGATCTCGTGGCCCGGGAGGGTGAGGTCGACGCGGTGGCGCTCGCCGAGGTGGACGCCGCCGAGCCGGAGCGGCGTGCGGCCCACCGGCCGGCCGTCGAGGCGCACCTCGGCGCCGGAGGGGTCGCTCTCCACGACGAGCTCGCCCCGCGCCGGCGGGAGCACGGCGTGGATGCGGGCGCTCGTCCGGCGGACGTCCGGCGCCAGCGTCTGCGTGTAGGGCTTCCGCTCCGGGGCCCGCACGGTGACGGTGTGCGGGTCGCGGAGCCGGAGCCCCTCGATGACCGCCGGCGTCGACGAGGCCGGGCGCCCGTCGACCGTGACCTCGGCGCCGGCCGGCTCGCTCGTCACCACCAGGTTTCCGGTCCGCGCCCAGAGCGCCCCGCCGACGGCCGCCCCGGCCACGAGGAGCCCGGCGAAGGTGCCGAGCGCCAGCGCCCGCGGCGCGGAGAGGCCCACGCGGATGGGGCGCATCGACGGCCGGCTCTGGGTGCGCGCCCGCGAGGCGGTGGGCGTGACCTCGGGGATCGAGACCTCCTCGAGCCGGGGCAGGCCGGCCTGGCTCACCGAGGCGCGCTCGGCGAGCTCCTTGGCGGCCACGTTCTGCAGCACCTTCATGACGAGCGCGTCGTGAGCACGGGCGGCGCGCTGCTTGGCGATGCGCTCGGCGTAGACCTGCTGCATCTGCTGGCCGATGAGGTCCTGGATGGACGAGTGGGGGGTGGGGAAGAGCATCTCCACCAGCGCGTCGGCGAAGGCCCGGGCGCGCGGGAAGCGCTTCTCCGGATCGTAGGCCAGGCTGCGCAGCAGGATGGAGTCGATCTCCCTGGGGAGGCGGTCGTCGAAGGCGGTCGGCGGCACCACCTTGGCGCGCCGCGACTCGATGAGCGACTCGACGTCGGTGGCGCGCGGGAAGGGCTTCTGCTTGGTGAGGAGCTCGTAGAGGATGATGCCGGCGGCGAAGATGTCGACGCGGTGGTCCCAGGCCGTCTCCAGCGAGGCCTGCTCGGGCGCCACGTACCCGAGCTTCCCCATCAGCATGCCCTCCTTGTAGTTGGAGAGGCCGGTGGCGGCGCGGGCGATGCCGAAGTCGAGGAGCTTCACCTCGCCCTCGTAGGAGAGCAGGGCGTTGTCGGGCGAGATGTCGCAGTGGACGATCTTCAGGGGCTTGCCTTCGGCGTCGGTCTTCCGGTGCGCGTAGTCGAGCCCCTGGAGGAGCTGCAGCACCAGGTACATCGCCTGCTCGGGCGAGATCTGGACGCCGGAGCGCGCGAAGGCGGTCATCATGTCCTTCATCGACACGCCGTGCAGCAGCTCCATGGCGATGTAGTACGTCCCGTCGATGGCACCGCACTCGTAGATCTGGGCGATGTTGTTGTGGGTGAGCTGGACGGTGAGCTTGGCCTCGTTCACCAGCATCTTGATGAAGCCCTGGTCCTGGGAGCGGCTCGGCAGGATCCGCTTCACCACCAGCTCCTTCTCGAAGCCGCTGGCCCCCACCATCTTCGCGCGGTAGATCTCGGCCATCCCGCCCACGGCGAGCCGCTGGAGCAGGAAGTACTTGCCGAACACCTGCGGCCGGAACTCAGACCGGGCGCGGTCGCGAGCTGCTTCGCTCACCGGCGGGATGTTATCCCGCCACCCCCGAGGCGCCAAGGAAGCCCTGTGGGGCGGGTTCCGTTGTAAGCTTTCCCCCCATGTCCGCCTCCGCCTTCACGCAGGAAGTGGCCCTCCGCGTCGTCGAGGGCACTCCCGACGGGGTCCTGGTCTGCGACCGCGATGGGATCATCCGCGCCTGGAACGCGGGGGCCGAGCGCATCTTCGGCTTCGGCGCGGCCGAGGCCGTCGGGCGCAGCATGGACATCATCATCCCGGAGCGGCTCCGCCCGCGCCACTGGGAGGGGTGGAAGAAGACGATGGCCACGGGCGCGACCCGCTACGGCGCGGGCGACCTCCTGGCGGTGCCGGCGCTCCACAAGGACGGGCGCACCGTCTCGATCGAGTTCTCCATCCAGGTCCTCCTCGGCGGCGACGGGAAGCCGGCGGGAAGCGCCGCGGTGGTCCGCGACGTGACCGCCCGCTTCCAGCGCGACAAGGAGACGAAGGCGAAGGTCCGCGAGCTGGAGGCGAAGCTCGGCGGAAAGTGAAGCTCAGTACCAGTCGAACCCCAGCCAGACGTTCAGGGCCGACGAGCGCCGGACCATGCCCGGGTCGTTCGCGTACCCCTGGAGCGAGAGGTCGAGGTTCAGCGCCAGGTTGAACGACTGGCCGAGCCAGAGGGCGTAGCCGCCGCCGGCGAGGAGGCCGTACCCGCCGCGCGACTCCCGGCTCGTGCTCCACGGATCGCTCATTCGCGCCGCGAACGACGCCAGGCCGGCGCCGCCTCGCAGGAAGAGGCCGCGCCGGTACGGGAACCAGGTGGCGACCGCGAGGTAGTTCGTCACCCGGACCGAGCGGCGGACCGTGCCTCCGCCCACGGAGGCCTCGCCCAGCGCTCCGATGCTGTGGACGTCGAGGCCGGCGAGGAGCGCCGGCGTCACCGTGGCGCCGATCCGGAACCCCAGCGAGAGGGGCATGGCCTCGCCCGGACGGACGAACCGGGCGAAGGACGTGCTGGCGGCGTCGCGCTGGAAGCGGCCGCTCCCGGCGCCGACCCCGAAGCCGATGTACCACCTGCCGCGACGGGGCGGCGGCGCGGTCTCGGGGGCCGGCGCCGCCCCGGGCTCCTCCGCCGGCCCCGCCGCCGGCGCCGCAGGGGCCTGCGGCGGGCCCGGCGCCGCGGGAGGCGATGCCGGGGCGGGGGGCTCGGCGGGCGCCGGGAGTGACGCCGGCGTCGCCTCCTGCGCCGCGGCGCGGAAGGCCAGGGCGGCGGCGAGGACGAGCGGGCGCATGCCGCGGGCGAGCGTATGACGCGGGGGGTGGGGCATCAACCCCGGCCCTGCCCCGCTGCCCGACCCTCACGGAAACCGCATCCCCGCTCGCTCGCCGCGCGCGCGGGCGCGCGCCGCCAGCGCCGAGGCGCCGAGGCGCTCGGCGCCCAGGGCCCTGGCCATCGCCTC
Organism: Anaeromyxobacteraceae bacterium; assembly: GCA_036555405.1. Taxonomy (GTDB): domain Bacteria; phylum Myxococcota; class Myxococcia; order Myxococcales; family Anaeromyxobacteraceae; genus DATBLK01. The sequence goes on along the minus strand of DATBLK010000277.1, from coordinate 5,064 downwards.
GGGGTCGAGCCGCGAGCCCCCGGCGAAGGCCTCGGCCAGCGCCGCGCCGGAGCGGGCCTCCTTCCACCACCGCGATCCGGCGAGCCGCTCGAGTCGGTCCTCGGCCTGCGCCGCGAGCAGGACCGAGGCCAGCCGATCGGCCGAGCGGAGCAGCGGGTGGGGCTCGGCGAGGAAGGCCGCCGCCTCGTCCTCGTCCACGGGGCGCGCGAAGGCGCGGGCCAGCGCCTCGCGCGCCGCCGCCGGCGACGCCGCCCGTCCGCCGGCGCGGGCCAGCTCGAGGAGGAGGCGGGCCGCGGCCTCGCGCGCGGCGTGGAGGCGCCGCAGCGCGGCGGCGCGGACGATGGGGTCGAGGTGGTGGGGGGTGAGGCCGGCGTGCTCGGCGAGCCAGGCCGGGTCGCCGGCAAGCTCCTCGAGCAGGCCGGCGAAGGCGTCGGCGTTCACGGTCCCGAGGCGGCGGAACTCGAGACGGGCGGCGGCCGCGCCGCGGTGGAAGGCGGCGCCGCCGAGGGTCCGCAGGAGGGCGCGCGCCTCGCCCGCCCCGCCTGCCGGCGCGGCGGAGACGCGGACGTCGCCGGGTGGCGCCACCGGGAGGAGGAGGGGGCGGGGGTCCTTCCCGGCGCGCGGCTCGAGGTCGAGGGTGGCGCCGGCGAGGTCGAGGCCGAGGTGGCGCAGGGTCCCGAGCGCCCGCGGGACCGCGGCCGCGGCCGGGAAGGCGCGCCCGTCCTGGGCGAGGAGGAGGAGCCGGGGGAGGTCCCGGCCGCGGAGCCGCGCCAGCGGCAGGCCCAGCTCGCGGCGCGCCAGGTCCTCGAGGAGCGAGCGGTACGGCCCCTGCGTGGTCTCGAGGACGTCCTCGGCGCGCGCCGCCAGCGCCTCGACCGGCGCGGCGCGCAGGTCCTCCGCCAGCGCCGCCGCCGAGGCCCGCCCCAGCCCGCGGGCGGCCGCGTCGACCGCGGCCCGGTAGGCCTCCGCCGCCGGGCGCCAGCGCAGCTCGGCCTCGGCGAGCGCCCGCTCCAGGGCGGCGCGCCGGGCGGCGTCCGGCTCGGCGGCGAGGAGGGCCGGCACCTGCCGGGCCGGCACCTCGCGGTCGTCCCAGCGCAGGACGGCCCGGGCTCGCGCGGCGGCGAGGCGCGCCCAGGTCTCGCGGGTGTCGCGGGCCATGCGCTCGCCGATGAGGAAGGCCCGCAGCAGCTCCAGGGCGCGCCGGTCGTCGCCGTCGGCGCGCCCCAGCGCCCCCTCGACCGCAGCCAGCGCCCCGGGCGCGAGCAGCCGCTCCAGCTCCGGGGGCGGGGAGGCCGGCTCCCCGTCCTCTCCGCGGGTCCAGGCTCGCCAGAGCCTCTCGCCCTGGGCCGCGAGCAGCGCCTCGGCGTCGGCGCGCACGGCTGCGAGCGGGTCGGGCCGCGCCGGCGAGGCCGGCGCCGGCGACGCCGCCGGAGGGGGCGTCGGCGCCGCTGGCGCCCGGTGGAGGCAGGCGGCCAGGGCGAGCGCGGCGGGAAGTGCGGGCGGGCGGCGCAAGGGGCGCATGGTAGCGCAGGGCGGTCCCGGGGCGGCCGGAAACGCTTCTCCCGCGCCCCGCGGCGCGGCAGGATGCCGCTCGTGGATCCGCGAGAGGCGGCGCGCGCCCGGGCGCGGCTCTCGGCCGGGGTGCGGCGCGCGCTCGGCGCGCGCGGCTACGAGGAGGTGGAGACGCCCTGCCTCGTGCCCGCGCCCGGGATGGAGCCGCACCTCCAGGCCTTCGAGACGCGCCTCGAGCCGGAGGCGGGCGGCCCGCCCCGGGCGCTCTGGCTCCACACCAGCCCCGAGTACGCGATGAAGCGGCTCCTGGCGCGCGGCTTCGAGCGCATCTTCCAGCTCGCCCGCGTCTTCCGGAACGGCGAGGTGTCGGGCGCCCACAACCCCGAGTTCACGATGCTGGAGTTCTACCGGGCGGGCGCAGGCTACCGGGAGGTCATGGAGGACCTGGAGGCGGTCCTCGAGTCCTGCGCCGGTGCGGTCGCCGGCGGGACGCGCCTCCCCGGCGGGCTCGAGCTTCGCGCACCCTTCGAGCGCGCGGCCGTCGCCGACGCCTTCCGCGAGAGGGCCGGCGTCGACCTCGCGGCCTGCGCCGGGGACGCCGGCCGGCTCCGCGAGGCGGCGCGCTCCGCCGGGCTCGAGGCCGGTCGCCCCGGCGAGCGGTACGAGGACGTCTTCTTCCGCATCTTCCTCGAGAGGGTGGAGCCCGGCCTCGGGCTCTCGCGCCCGGTGTACCTCGTCGACTGGCCGGCCCCCATGGCGGCGCTCTCCCGGCTCCGGGCCGACGACCCGCGCTTCGCCGAGCGCTTCGAGCTCTACGCCGGCGGCCTCGAGCTCGCCAACGGCTTCTCCGAGCTCACCGACGCCGCGGAGCAGCGGCGCCGCCTGCTGGAGGAGCAGGCCGTGCGCCGGAGCCTGGGCCGCCCCGTCTACCCGCTCGACGAGGACTTCCTCGCCGACCTGGCGCACATGCCGCCCGCCGGCGGCGTGGCGGTCGGCCTCGACCGCGTGCTCATGCTGCTCCTCGGCGCCCGGTCCATCGACGAGGTGCTGCTCTTCCCGGCGCGAGGGACGACCTGAGGCTCGGGACTCGAAACCCGCGTGCGCGGCCGGCGCCGCGCCGCTCCGGCACTTGCGCCGGGCGGCCGGCAGCCGGCTCGGCTAAGTTCCCGTCATGGAGACCATCCTCGGCGCGGCGTGCATCATGGCAATCGCGGCCCTGCTGTGGGCGTACCGCAGCCGCCGCAGCAGGGGAGGTCCCGCCTGGCCGGAGCAAGTCCCGGGCGACGACTTCCGCACCGTGACCCGGCGGATCCAGGAGATCCTCGAGCCCATCGGCTGGCCCGTGGGGAGCGAGAAGAGCGGCCGCGCGCACTCCCTCAGCGTCGGCGGCCGCGCCGCCTTCTTCATCGAGGTCGCCTACGACGTCCCGACGACCAACATGTTCGCGATCATCGGCGGCTTCCGCGCCGCCAACCAGGAGCAGCGTGCCTTCGTGGTCCTCGGCAACGGCGCCCCCGAGTTCATCGCGGCGCCGAAGGGGGTCTTCGGCAAGCCGTCGGCGCCCATCGTCCTCGCCGAGGACCGGGCCTTCGCGAAGGCGTTCTGGGTCGAGGGAAGCGACGAGCGGGCCGTCCGCCGCTACCTGGGCCAGGAGCTGCGCGCCCTGCTCCTCGAACAGGAGGGCCCGTTCAGGCTGCACGGAAGGGCGGCCGGGGTCGCCCTGGTGCGAGAGGGACGGATGACGACGCCGAGCCAGGCCCAGGTCACCAAGACCCTGGAGCGGCTCGCCCTGGCCGTCGATGCCGCCGAGCGCGGGGCCCGGTGAGCTCCCTCGCGGCGCGCCGGCCCGGGAGCCGGCGGGCTGCGGCGAGCGGCGAGGTCACGGCAGCCGCAGGACCAGGACCTTGAGGTACCGCGTCTCCGGCGCGCCGAGGAGGACCGGATGGTCGCGGCCCGCGCCGCGGCGCTCCAGGAGCTGCGCCGGGCGGCCGGCGTCGCAGGCGGCGTCGAGGACGATCTCCTCCAGCGCCGCCTCGGAGAGGTGGTAGCTGCACGAGGCGGTGACCAGGATCCCGCCGGGCTTGAGCACGTGGATGGCCCGGAGGTTCACCTCCTTGTAGCCGCGCCGGGCCGCCGGCAGCGCCGCCTTGTTCCTGGCGAAGGCCGGCGGGTCGAGGACCACCAGGTCGTAGGCCGGGGGCTTCTCGGCCTCGTCGCGGAGGAAGTCGAAGGCGTTCGCCTCCACCACCTCGAGGTTCCCGGCGCGGTTCAGGGCCGCGTTCTCGCGGGCCAGGGCCGCGGCCACGGGCTGCATCTCCACGGCGGTGACCCGCTCGGCCCGCCGCGCCAGCTGGAGCGCGAAGCCGCCGGAGTAGGCGAAGCAGTCCAGGCACCGCCCGCGGGCGTACTCGGCGGCGCGCAGGTGGTTCTCGCGCTGGTCGAGAAAGGCCCCGGTCTTCTGCCCGGCGAGGAGGTCGACGCGCATCCGCACCTCGCCCTCGCGGATCTCCACCGGCCCCGGGTCCTGGCCCCGGAGCATCCCCTTCTCGAGCGGCAGTCCCTCGAGCGCCCGGACCCGGACGTCGTTCCGCTCCACCACCGCGCCGACGCCGCAGGCCGCGGCCACGAGCTCGGCGAGGAGGCCCTTGCGCCGGTCGGTCGCCGGCACCAGCGTCTGGAGCACCGCGGCGTCGCCGTAGCGGTCGACGACCAGGCCCGGCAGCAGGTCGGCCTCGCCGTGGACCAGCCGGAGGAAGCGCTCCTCCCCGAACGCCAGGCGCCGCAGCTCCAGCGCCGCGGCGATGCGGGCGCCGAGGAAGGCCTCGTCCACCGGCTCCTCCTCGCGGGTCACCAGGCGGAGCGCGATCTGGGAGCGCGCCGACCAGAAGGCCTTGCCGAGGAACCGGCGGCGCCCGTCGAGGACCGCGACGACGTCGCCGGGCTCGACGCCGGCCGGCACCCGCTCGACGTCGCTCCGGTAGATCCAGGGGTGGCCCGAGGCGGCGCGCTCCGCCCCCCGCCGGGTCACGGTGACCGCGGGCTCCGCGAGGATGCCGGAGGGCCGGTCCCGCGGGGCGAAGGGGCGGCTCACCGCGCGATTGTAGCGCCCGGCGGCCCCGCCCGGGGGCCGGCGGACGGTCGCCCGCGCGGTGCCGGTGCCCCGAAGGGACCTTCCCCGGGCCGGGTCCGTGCGCACCTTTGCCGGGTGATGCTCCGGGTCACGCAGGACGTGGTGGAGGTCCGCGGCTGGGTGGAGTCGCGCGGCGGCTGGCCGGTGCGCCGGCTCGACGGCCGCATCGCCATCGGGCTCCGCGGCGAGGCGCGCCGCGGCGTGGACATCAGCTGGGGTGAGTTCGAGCCCAACTTCTGCGTCGGTCGCTGGGTCTTCGTCTACGACGACGCCCCGGGCTCGGCCCGCTGGTTCCTCGGGAGCGCCGAGGAGGCCCGGCGGTTCGTGAACGGCGGCGTCGCCTGATCTAGCGCCGCTCCTCGGCCTCCAGCGCCGCCGCCGCGGCGCGGAGCAGCGCCGCGGGCGAGACCGGCTCGCCGGTG
>DATBLK010000262.1:0-7076 GCA_036555405.1 Anaeromyxobacteraceae bacterium | reverse complement strand
CACCGGCGCCGGCGGGCAGGCGGAAAGGGCGAATCCGGCGAGTGCCACGAGCGGCACGGCGAGGCGCGTTCTCATGTCGTCCTCCGGGCGTGGGACGGCCAGTAGAGCCGACCGCTCGCGGCGCGGCAACCCCGGGCAGATCCTTTCCGCGGGCCGAGCGTTCCACGAGGCAAAGGAGAACCACATGCGCCGACTCGCCCTCGCCCTCGCCGCCGCCCTGCTCGCCTGCGCCTCCCCCGCCCGCGCCCGGGAGGCGCCCGCCCGCAGCGGGCCCTACTCGATGGACCTCGTCGACGAATCCGGCCGGAGCCTCCCGACCTTCGAGCACCGGGGTCGGACCTGGGTGCTCGGCCGGCTCGGGGAGCGCTACCTGCTGCGCGTGCGCAACGGCACCGGACGGCGCGTCGAGGTCGTGGCCTCCGTGGACGGGCGCGACGTCGTGGACGGGCGGCCGGCGTCCACCGAGAAGCGCGGCTACCTGGTCGAGCCGTGGGGCGAGCTCACCATCGACGGCTTCCGGCTCTCCCGCGACGCCGTGGCCGCGTTCCGGTTCTCGAGCGTGCCCGACTCCTACGCGGCCCGGATGGGAGACGCACGCGACGTCGGCGTCGTCGGCGTCGCCGTCTTTCCGGAGCGGGAACGGCGCATCGCCCCGCCGCCCCGGATCGGCCTCGGCAGGGAGCCAGGGGGCCGCGGCGCCGACCTCGAGGAGCGCGGCGCGCCGGCCCCGGCGGAAGGGGAGGCGTCCGCCTCCGGGCCCTCCCCGAAGGCCACCGCCCGCGCCGAGGAGCGCCCGGGGCTCGGCACCGCCTTCGGGGAAGAGCACGGCTCGCACGTCGACTACGCGGCCTTCGAGCGCCAGAGCAGGCGGCCCGCGGCCATGCTCACGGTGCGCTACGACGACCACCGCGGCCTCGCCGCCCAGGGGATCGACGTGACGGGCGACGGCTGGGCGCGCCGGGACGACAGCTGGCGGCGCCGAACCGCCCGCCCCTTCCCCGGCGCCTTCGCGGAGCCCCCGCCGGGGTGGCGCTGACCGGGCGCGCGTGCCGGCGCGTGGCGCCTCGCCCGCCGCGGTGGTAGGCATCGGCCGCCCGGCGTTTCCGGGCCGGGAGGCGCGCCATGCAGGGACGGCTCCTCACCCTCGCGGTCCGCTCGGCGGCGCTCGCCGGGAACCCGCTCGGGGACCCGACCGAACGGCCGCTGCTGGCCTGGATCCCGCCGGGCCGCGCCGACGGCCGCGGGCTCCCCGCGGCCTACTTCCTCCACGGCTTCACCGGGAGCGCGCTCGGCTGGGTCAACGTCACCGCCTTCCAGCCGAGCGTCCCGGAGCGGATCGACGCGCTCGTGGCCGCGGGCGCGCTCCCGCCCTTCGTCGCCCTCTTCGTCGACGGCTGGACGGCGCTCGGCGGAAGCCAGTGGGTGAACAGCGAGGCCATCGGCCGCTACCGCGACTACCTGGTCCGGGACGTCGTCCCCTTCGTGGAGCGGGAGCTGGGCACGCTCGCCGCGCCGGAGTCCCGGGCGGTGCTGGGGAAGAGCTCGGGCGGCTACGGGGCGCTCGTCATGGGCCGGCACCACCCGGAGGTCTTCGGCCACGTGGCCTCGCACGCCGGCGACGCCGGCTTCGAGTACTGCTACCTCTCCGACTTCCCGGCGGCCGCGGCGGCGCTCCAGGGCACCGACCCCGCGGCCTGGATCGAGGGGATGCGGCGGCGGGCGCGGGAGGCGCGGCTCCAGGACTCGGACCACCCGGTGCTGAACGCCATCGCCATGGCCGCGGCCTACTCGCCGCGGGCCGGAGCGCCGCTCGGGCTCGAGCTCCCCTTCGAGGTCGGCACCGGGCGCCTCCGCGAGGAGGTCTGGGCCCGCTGGCTGGAGCACGACCCGGCGCGCTTCGTCCCGCGGTCGCTCGACTCCTTCCGGCGCCTCCGGACCGTCTACCTCGACTGCGGCACGCGCGACGACTTCCACCTCCGCTGGGGCGCGCGCATGGTGGCCGACTCGCTGCGGGCCGCGGGCCTCGAGCCGGTCCACGAGGAGTTCGACGACGGCCACCGCGGCATCGACTACCGGTACGAGAGGTCGCTGGCGCTGGTCGTGCCGCGGCTGGCGAGAGGGTGACCCCTGTCTGTCATCGCCTTCCGGCGCGAGCGAACCGGTCCATCCAGCGGTCGCCGAAGACCTGCCTCGCCGCGAGGTTGTTGTGAAAGGCGCAGAGCAGCCGGATGCCATCGGTCGTCGATGGCCCGTCCCGGGCCCGCGGAACGACGTGGTCGAACTCCACCCGGAGCGTGGAGCCGCAGACGTCACCGTCCTTCCCCGTGATCGGCCACTGGCAACGCCCTCCGTCTCGCTTCCAGACCTCGCGCTTGACCCGGGCCGGGACGTGCGCCGGACCGGACGGCCGCGGCTGCTTCCGCGGCTTCGCGGACAGGCCCTTGCGCCTCGCCTGGTCCGCGAGGATGAGGTCCAGGCCGGCCTCGAGGATCTCCTCCGCGCCGGCGCCGGGATGGGAGTGAGAGAGCGCGGAGCGGGCCTCGTCGAGCTTCGCGAGAAAGCGACGCGAGACGGTGACGTGGAGACGGCGCAGGTCGGCGGTGAGGGGCTCGACGCCGTCGCGATGCCCGCCTGGCACCGGCGGGGCAGCCCGAGCCACCCGAACGGGGAATTCCAGTTCTACTGGCTGAACTGGCGCGGCCACGGCCTGGACGTCGGGTGCTGCGGCCCCGGCCGAGGTCTCGACCGGGGTCGTGACCTCCCGCCGCGGGATGACCGCGACGGGGTTGATCTCCACGAGGAGGAAGTCGGCCATCGCGGCGTGCTCGCGCCGGAGCAGGTCGGCGAGCCGGGCGGCGAGGTCGTGGGCGGCTGACCTGATCACCGGTTCAGTATCGCACGCGACCCCGACATCCACGCTCCGTGGCTACACGGGGTTCTCGACCGATCGGCTTCTCATCGGTGCAGGCCTCCCCTACGGCAGGCCGGCGAAGAAGCGCTCGCAGCCCATCACCCGGACCTTGCTCTCGGGATGGGCGCGGTCGAACGACGGGTCGCTCACCAGCTGGAAGCGGAGCGGCACGCCGAGCTGCCCGGAGAAGCGGACCAGGCTGGCGCTCGGGGTGCGCTGGTTGGACTTGCACTCGACGGCCATCCAGGGCCTGCGGTCTCGAAGGACCAGGAAATCGACCTCGCGCCTCTCCTTGTCGCGCACGAAGCGCAGGTCGAACTCGCCCTGCGCCGTGTCGGTCCAGAAGTGGCAGGCCTTGAGCAGGTGGAGGGCGACGAGGTTCTCCTGCCGCGCCCCGGGGTCCCGCACCTGGAGGACGTCGTAGAGGTAGAGCTTGGGCTCGGCCCGAAGAGCGCGAGGCAGGCGCGCGGCATGGGGCCGGACCAGGAAGCAGAGGTAGAGCGCGTCGAATGCGGCGATCCACGCTCGCACCGTGCCATGGGCGACGCCGATGTCCTCGCGGAGCGAGTTCAGGGAGAGGAGCGACCCGACGCGCTCGGGGAGGAGGTCGGCCAGGACGCGCACCGCCTGGAGGTCGCCGACGGCGCGGAGGTCGCGGAGGTCCTCCGCCAGGAGCCGCTCCAGGCGCAGGCGGCTCCAGCGGCGGGCCCGCTGCTCCGAGGCCTCGAGAAGCGGCTCGGGGAAGCCTCCCAGCCTCAGGAGGTCGGACCACGGGTGTCGGGCGCGGGTGGACCGCAGGATCCCGTCCGGCGCCGGAGGGGCCTCGGACTCCCCGGCCGAGAAGGGGTGGAGCCGGTAGGGCAGGTAGCGGCCCAGCAGGCTCTCGCCGCCACGCCGGTAGAGGTCGAGCCGGGCGCTGCCGGTCACGACGATCGGCAGCTCACGTCCCCGGGTGTCGTAGAGGCCCTTCAGACGGGTCTTCCAGCGGCGGTCCTTGTGGATCTCGTCGAGCAGGACGGGTCCCTCGCCGCGGCCGGCGATGGCCTCGAGGGGCGAGCGCACCCAGGCGCGGCGGAACCCGCTCTCGTCCCAGGAGAAGTAGTTCCGCTCCTGGTCGCGAAGCAGCCCCCTGCCGAGCGTCGTCTTGCCGACCTGGCGAGGCCCGCTCACGAGCGCCATCTTGCCGGCGGCCAGGGCGTCCGCGGCGACGGCGCGAGACAGGTAGCGCGGGACCATGAGCCGACCAGTTAGCAGCGGAATGCGAGGTGGTCAAGACCAGCTCGCAGGTCAGTGCGAACTGGTCGGCGCGGGTGCCGCCCACCGGGGCCCGGCGTCGAGGTGCGGGCGCCGTCGGATACGATGCGCCGGTGCGCCTTCCCTGGACCCGCGCCGAGGAGCCCCTCCCGGCCACCTTCTGGTGGCTCTGGTCGGGCGCCCTCGTCAGCGCGCTCGCCACCTTCGTCTTCCCCTTCCTGGCCCTGTACCTCGCCTCGCGCGGCTTCACCGCGGAGCAGGCGGGCCTGGTGGTGTCGCTCTTCGGCGCCGGCACGGTGGTGTCGGGGCCGCTGGCGGGCTTCGTCGCCGACCGCGCCGGCCGGCGCCCGACGATGCTCTTCGCGCTCTGCGCCACCGCCGCGGTGGCCGCCCTGCTGGGCGCGCTCTCCTCGCCGGCGGCGCTGGCCGCGGCGGTGTTCGCCTTCGGGCTCGTCTCCAACGCCTACCGCCCCGCCGCCAGCGCCACCGTCGCCGACGTCGTCCCGCCGCCGGGGCGCGCCCGGGCCTACGGCCTGCTCTACTGGGCGCACAACCTGGGGCTCGCGGTCTCGGCCGCAGCGGGCGGGGCCCTGGCCGCCGGCGGTTACGGGAAGCTCTTCGTCGCCGACGCCGCCACCACGCTCCTCTTCGCCGCCCTGGTGTGGCGCAAGGTCCCGGAGACGCGGCCGCCCAGTGCCCCGGGGAGCGCCGAGGGCCGGGCGGCGCGCGGCTACGGCGCCGTCCTCGGCGACGGCGTCCTCGTCGCCTTCCTGCTCCTCCACCTGGGCTTCGTGGTCGTCCTCTTCCAGTTCCTGGTGGCGGCCCCCATCGACATGGCGGCGCACGGGGTCTCGACCGCCGCCTACGGCCGGGTGCTGGCCGTGAACGGCGTCCTCATCGTCCTGCTGCAGCCCTCCCTCTCGCGGATCAGCGGCCGCTTCGACGCCGCCCGCGTCCTGGCGCTCGCCGCCGTCCTGCTGGGCCTCGGCTACGGCGCCTTCGCCCTGTGCGCCAGCGCCTGGCAGTACGCCGCCGCCACGGCCGTCTGGACCCTGGGCGAGATCCTCGCCTTCCCGACCTCCGCGGCGGTGGTGGCCGCGCTCGCTCCCGCCGACCTCCGCGGGCGCTACCAGGGGCTCTACGGCCTCTCCTTCGGCGTCGCGATGCTGCTCTCGCCCATCCTGGGCTCGTCGGCGCTGCAGCGGCTCGGCTCGCGCGCCCTCTGGGCGTCGTGCCTGGGCCTCTCGCTCGCGGTCGCGGCCGGCCAGCTCGCCGTGGGCGGCGCGCGGCGGCGGCGGCTGGCCGTCGGCGTCGCGGGCGCCCCCTCACCCTGACCCTCTCCCCCGCTTGCGCGGGGGAGAGGGGATGCTCACTCGCCGAGGTAGGCGCGGCGGACCTCGGGGGAGGCGAGGAGCTCCTTCCCGGTGCCCTGCATGACGATCTCGCCGGTCTCGAGCACGTAGGCCCGGTGGGCGATCTGCAGCGCCTTGTGGGCGTTCTGCTCGACGAGGAGCAGGGCCACGCCGGCGGAGGAGATCTCGCGGAGCACCTGGAAGATCCGCTCCACCACCTGCGGGGCCAGGCCCAGCGAGGGCTCGTCGAGGAGGAGGAGGCGCGGGCGGCTCATCAGCGCGCGCGCCACCGCCAGCATCTGCTGCTCGCCGCCGGAGAGCGTGCCCCCCACCTGGCCCTGGCGCTCGCGGAGGATGGGGAAGAGGCCGAAGGCGCGCTCCCGGTCCGCGGCCACGCCCTCGCGGTCGGTGCGCAGGTAGGCGCCCAGGTCCAGGTTCTCCTTCACCGTCAGGTTCAGGAAGATCCCGCGCCCCTCGGGCGCGTGGGCCAGCCCCCGGGCCACGACCTCGTGCGGGGCGAGCCGCGTGATCTCCTCGCCGCGGAAGCGGACCGCGCCGGAGCTGGGCCGGAGCATCCGCGAGATGGCGCGCAGGGTGGTGGTCTTCCCGGCGCCGTTGGCGCCGATGAGGGCCACCACCTGGCCGTCGGCGACCTCGAGCGAGATGCCGCGCAGGGCCTCGATGGCGCCGTAGTGGACGCGGAGGTCGCGGACCTCGAGGACGGGGTCGCTCACCTCACCCCTCACCCGCGGGCAGGGCGATGTGCCTCTCCTCGAGGTAGGCGTCGCCCAGGTAGGCCTCGATCACCCTGGGGTCCCGCCGCACCGCCTCGGGCGGCCCCTGGGCGATGGTGACGCCGTGGTCGAGGACCACCAGCCGCTCCGAGACGCCCATCACCACCCGCATGTCGTGCTCGATGACGAGGATCGCGAGGCCGAAGTCGTCGCGGATCTTCCGGATGAGCTCCATCAGCGCCACCTTCTCGGAGGCGTTCATCCCCGCGGCCGGCTCGTCGAGGCACAGCACCCGCGGGCCGGTGGCCAGCGCCCGGGCGATCTCCAGGCGGCGCTGCTCGCCGTAGGGCAGGCTCCGCGCCGGCTCGTCGCGCCGCTGGGCGAGCCCCATGACCGCCAGGTACTCCTCGGCGCGGCGGGTGATGCGGGCCTCGTCCTCCAGGAAACCGGTGGTGAGGAGGAGCGCCGGGCCCCAGCCGGCGCGGGCGCCGTGGTGGCAGGCCACGCGCACGTTGTCGAGCGCCGAGAGCTCGCGGAAGAGCCGGATGTTCTGGAAGGTGCGGGCCACCCCCCGGCGGCAGATCTGGTGCGGGCGGAGCCCGTTCACCCGCTCGCCGGCGACCCGCACCTCGCCGGCGCTCGGGGGGTAGACCCCGGTGATGGCGTTGAAGGCGGTGGTCTTCCCGGCGCCGTTCGGCCCGATGAGCCCGACGAGCTCCCGCGGCCGCAGGGCGAGCTCGAAGTCGGCGAGCGCCCGGAGGCCGCCGAAGCGCACCGTCACCGCCCGGGCCTCGAGGACCGGGGCGCCGGTCAAGCAACCCCCTC
>DATBLK010000257.1:0-2232 GCA_036555405.1 Anaeromyxobacteraceae bacterium | reverse complement strand
GGGATCATGGAGGCCCGGCCCGGGTTGCGCCTGCGACAAGGCGCCCCGCCCGCCGCCGGCGCCGCGCGCCTGCAGCCGTTCTCAGCGCCGGCGCCGCGGCTTCCGGATTCCGCGGGGAGCGGCCCGCCGCCGGGCCTGCTTCGCGGGGCGCCCGGCCGCACGCCTCTTCCGCGTCCCCCGCCGGGCGGCGCCGCGGGAGGTCTCGCCGGCGTGGTCGTGCGACCCCGCGCGGCGGCCGTGCCCGGGCTCGCCGCCGCCGTGCTCGTGCGGATGCCGGTGGGCGTGCGGGTGGCCCGCCGCTCGGGCGGAGGGCCTTCCCAGGGCCGCGCGCCGCCCCTCGACCCAGGCCGCCCACTCGCCCATGCCGGCGCCGGTCCGCGCCGAGACCAGCAGCATCCGCGGCTCGGGCATGACCCGCGAGAGCGCGTCGCCGATCCGCCCCACGTCCACCTCGAGGTGGGGCACGAGGTCGGCCTTGGTGACGAGCACCAGGTCCGCCTTCCGGAACATGACCGGGTACTTGAGGGGCTTGTCCTCGCCCTCGGTCACCGAGAGGACGACGACGTTCGCCTCCTGCCCCAGGTCGTAGATGGCCGGGCAGACGAGGTTCCCCACGTTCTCGATGAAGAAGACCTCGGTCTCCTGCCAGGGGAAGCCGTGGAGGGCGCGGTGCACGAGGTCGGCGTCGAGGTGGCAGGCCTGGCCGGTGGTGATCGCCTTCGACGGGATGCCGGCCTTCTCCAGGCGGCGGGCGTCGTTGTCGGTGGCGAGGTCGGCCGACACCGCGCCCAGGCGCACGCCGCGGAGGAGCCTGGCGGTGGCCTCGAGGACCGCCGTCTTCCCCGACCCGGGCGAGCCCATGAGGTTCAGGGCCAGGACGCCCGCCTCGCGGAAGTGCTCGCGGTTGTGGGCGGCGGTGCGGTCGTTCCCGGCCAGGATCCTCTCGTGCAGCTCCACCGGGACCAGCTCGGGGTCGCCGCAGCCACAAGTGACGCACATCAGGGGACCTCCAGGTCGATGGACTCGAGGAGCAGGGCGTCGGCTCGCTCCGAGAGCCGGGCCGGCTCGCCGCAGGGCCCGCAGCGGAGCGGCGCGCCCCGCTCGATCTCCCGGCCGCAGCGGGGGCAGCTCCAGGTCGCCGGGGCGCGGCGGATCTCGATCGCGGTCCGCTCGCAGCGGGTCCCCTGGCGGAACGTCTCCCAGGCGGTGCGGAAGAGCTCGGGGTCCACCCCGGCCAGCTCGCCGATGCTCACCACCAGGCCGTGGACGGCGACGGCCTGGCGCGCGTCAGCCTCGGCCTCCACCCGGCGCACCAGCGCCTCGACGAGCGAGTACTCGTGCATCACTTGCCCTGGAAGCGCGGGGGGCGCTTCCCGAAGAAGGCGTCGATCCCCTCGGCGAAGTCGGCCCCGTCGGCGATGCGGGCCAGCTCGTCGAGCTCGCGGTCGAGGTGCACGTCGAGCCGGTCGCCGAGCGCCGACTGGTTCATGAGCTGCTTCGTCACCCCGAAGGAGCGGGTCGGTCCGTCGGCGAGGCGGCGCGCCAGCGCCAGGACCTCCTCGTCGAAGCGGGCCCGGGGGAAGACCTCGGAGACCAGGCCCCACTCGCGCGCCGCCGCCGCGTCGAGCCGCGGGTTCAGGAAGGCCATGCCCAGGGCGCGGCGCAGCCCCACCAGCCGCGGCAGGAAGAAGGTGCTGCTCTCGGCGCCGGTGAGCGCGGTCTTTCCGTAGGCCCACTCGAAGACCGAGGCGTCGGAGCAGACGACGAGGTCCGCCGCCATCGCCAGGCCCAGGCCCCCGGCCGCGGCCACGCCGTCCACCGCCGAGACCACCGGCTTGGGCGCGCGGCGCAGCTCGGAGATGGTGGAGTGGATGTACTCCAGGATCTGCTTGAAGACCGCCCCGTACCCCCGGGCCGCGGGCCGGGCCTCGGGAGAGAGGTAGCCGAGGTCCTTCTCCTCGCCGCCGGCGCGGATGTACTTGAGATCCGCGCCGCTGCAGAAGACGCCGGGGACGCCGCGGAGCACCAGGCAGCGGACCTCGGCGTCGCGGCAGAGCTTCAGGCCCGCGGCCCGCAGGTCGCGCGCCGTCTCCACGTCGAGGGAGTTCATCCGCTCCCTGCGGTCGATGGTGAGGAAGCCGACGGCGCCGTCCCGGTCGATGCGGATGTGGCTCACGGCGGTCTTCCTGGAAACCGGGGTCGAGAAGTCCCTTGAATCCCGGTCCTCGAAAT
>DATBLK010000238.1:0-4172 GCA_036555405.1 Anaeromyxobacteraceae bacterium | reverse complement strand
GCGAAGCGGGCGTCGCCGCGCGGCGAGCGCGGGAGGACCTCGAGGAGGTGGCGGACGTGGGGGGCCACCGCGTCCCGGACCGCGCCCACCTGGTCCTCCCCCCACACGACCCTGGAGAGTAGGCCGCCCTCGAGGTCGACGCGCTCGTAGGCCAGGGTGACCCCTTCGGCGTCGATGCGGAGCATCCGGATCGACCGCAGGACGCCGTGGACCCGGCCATCCGCGGCAGCAGCGCCGACCAGGCCCGCGGAGAGGACGCGGAGGACCGGCGAGGGTACGGACCAGGGGCCGATCTGCAGCGACGGGATGGCGAGGTCGACCTTCCCGTCGACGACGGCGAGGCTCACCGCGGCGGCGACGTTGAGCCACCTCCCCCCGGTGCGGGGGAGCTGCAGCGAGACCGCGGCCGAGGCCCTTCCCGGCCCCTCGAGCGCGACGGTGCCCCGCCCGCCACCCCGGACCGCGAAACCCCAGGCGGCGAGCCGCTCCAGGTCCCGCGCGCCGAGGCGGAGGGTGCGCGTCTCGCCGGGCGGGACCCTCCTGGGGTTCTTGCCGCGGACGGCCGCGACGATGGCGCGCTTGTCGGAGGAGGTGACCGGGGCGGGGACCGCCACCCGCGGCCCGGGCTCGAGCGCGAGCCAGAGCAGGCCCGCCGCCGCGAGCAGCGCCGCCGCCGCCAGGGCCGCGAGCCCGGGGAGGAACAGGAGCCGGGTGCGCCCGCCCTTGCGCCAGGCCAGGCCGGCGGCCGTCCCCAGGACGGCGCCGGCGGCCGGAAGCGACGCCGCGAACGGGGACGGGACCGAGCGGCCGGCGATCCCCAGCGCGGCCAGGGCGCAGGCCGTCCCCAGGCCCGCGGCCGCCAGCGCGCCGCGCCAGGGCCGGAGGCGGCCGCGCTCCGGCAGCGCCAGGACCGCGAGGACGCCCAGGGGAGCGAACCGCAGGGCCTCCAGGGCCGACCACGCCAGGAGGCCCCGCGCCAGCGCGGCGAGCCCGGAGGAGGAGCGGAGCGCCGCCAGGCCCGCGGCGGCGAGGGGGCTTCGCGGCTCGAGGACCCCGGCGGCGAGGAGCGCCGTCCACGCTGCCAGCAGGGCGCAGGCGGCGATCCGCCCCCGCGCCGCCGGCGGCCGCCCGGCCTCCGGCACCGGGGGAGCGGCGTCGAGCGGGCCCACCGCTCCCGGCCTAGCCGGGCGACGCCCGGAGCGACGGACCGGCCTCGGCGGCGCCGAAGAACCGGCCGATGCGGGCCACGATCCGCTCCGCGGCGCGCCCGTCGCCGTACGGGTTGCGGGCGGTCGCCATGGCCCGGTAGGCCGCCGGGTCGGTGAGCAGCCTCGTGGCCTGGCCGACGATGGCTGCGGCGCTCGGGCCGGTGAGCAGCGCGGTCCCGGCCTCGACGCCCTCCGGCCTCTCGGTCGTGTCCCGCATCACCAGGACCGGCTTGCCCAGCGACGGGGCCTCTTCCTGGACTCCACCGGAGTCGGTGAGCACGAGCCGGCAGCGGGCCATCAGCGCCACGAAGGTCCGGTACCCCTGGGGAGGCACGAGGCGGACGTTCTGCCGGCCGCCGAGGAGCCGGTTCACGTGGACGTGGACGTTGGGGTTCAGGTGGACCGGGTAGACGAAGCGGTGGTCGGGGAAGCGCTCGGCCAGGGTGGCGATCGCCTGGCAGATCTGCGCGATGCCGTCTCCGAAGTTCTCGCGCCGGTGGCCGGTGATGAGCACCATGGGCACCCGGGACCAGTCGGCCCCCAGCATCTCGGCCAGCTCCGCGTCGACGCGGGCCCGCAGGCCCGGGTCGCGCTCCTGGGCCGCCACCTCCATCTGGAGGGCGTCGATCACCGTGTTCCCGGTCACCGCGATGGCGTCGTCGGCGACGCCCTCGCGCAGCAGCGCCGCGCGCGCCGCCTCGGTGGGGGCGAAGTGCAGGGCGACGAGGGCGGAGGCGAGCCTGCGGTTCACCTCCTCGGGGAAGGGGGACCAGATGTTCCCGGTGCGCAGGCCGGCCTCCACGTGGCCGATGGGGATGCGCCGGTAGAAGCAGGCGAGCGCCGCGACGAGCACCGTGGTGGTGTCGCCCTGAACCAGCGCCAGGTCCGGGCGGGCCGTCTCCAGCCACTCGTCGATCCCCTCCATGAGGCGCGCGGTGAGCCCGGCCAGCGACTGGTTGGGCCGCATCACGTCCAGGTCCGCGTCCACCGCGAAGCCGAACTGGTCGGCGACCTGGCGGAACATCTCCTTGTGCTGCCCGGTGGCGACCACCGTGCACCGGAATCCGGGCGCGTCGCGCAGCAGGGCCACGACGGGGGCCAGCTTGATGGCCTCCGGCCGGGTCCCCATGAAGACCAGGATGCTCTTCCGCTCCCGCATCGCTCGGCGCAGGACCCCGCTCAGCGGGGGCTCTGCCGGGGAACCGGCAGGCCCAGGCGCCGGGCCAGGATCTCACGGCCCGCGATCCAGAGGAACTCGGAATTCGCGGTGAGATAGCGCTTCCACAGCTTCCGCGGCTCCATCATCAGGCGCCAGGACCACTCCAGCCCCATGGACTGCATCCAGCGCGGGGCGCGCCGGATGGCCCCGGCCAGGACGTCGAAGCTCCCGCCGACGCCCATGATGACCGGCACGTCGAGGCGGCCCCGGTGGCGCTCGCACCAGGTCTCCTTGAACGGGCTCGGCATGCCCACGAACAGGAGGTGCGGGGCGCGCTCCCGGATCTCCTCCACGATGGCGGCGTGCTCGCCCGGCGAGAAGTACCCGTCCCTCCAGCCGACCACCTCCAGCCCCGGCAGGTCACGGGCACAGCGCTCGGCGAGGTGCGAGACCACGGGCCGCCGTGCTCCCAGGAAATACACGCGGAGCCCGTGCCGGGCGCCGGCGGTGAGAAGCTGCGCCATGAGGTCCACGCCCGCAACCCGCTCCGGGACCCGCGCCCCCGCGGCGCGGAGCGCCCACACCACCGACATCCCGTCCGCCACCACCATGTCCCCGGCGTGGCACGACCTCCACAGCTCCGGGTCGCGGCGCATCATGCAGAGGTGGGAGGAGTTCGCGGTGATGACCGTGTGGGAGGCGCGCGGCCCCCGGCACCAGTCCAGGCAGCGAGCCACGGCGGATGCCGCCGTGACCCGGTCGAAGGAGAGCCCCAGCAGCTCAGCCGGCCCGTCGTGATTCAAGGCGGTCCCCCCGCGTGAGAAGGTCTCCGTGCGAGGCGCGCCAGACCTCGGCCTGCCGCGCGTCCAGCCGCGCCGTGGCGGCGCGCTTGCCCCGGAGCAGGCAGGCCCGCTGGTAGCGCCGCAGGAAGCGCCGGAACTCGGGGTCCGGGTAGCGCGGGGCGCGCCGGGCGGCGCTGGAGAGGTAGCCCCACAGCATCGCCGCGCTGCCGACGAGGGCCGGGTGCTCGGGCAGCCGGCGGATCGCTGCCGCGAGGTAGTAGAGCGGCGACGTTCCCATGAACCACTGTCCGAACCCGGCGCGCACCCGGCCCGTCCAGATCCCCGTCTGGCTCGCGCCCTGGGGCCGCAGGTGGAGGAAGCGCAGCGCCTCGTCGTCGGCGCTCTCGGCGATCCAGCCGAGCATCCGGGCGCGGTGGCAGTCGATGCCGTCCCACATCACCTGCCGGACGAAGCCGCCGATCTCGCGGAAGCAGGCGACCCGGTAGAACTTCGTCATGCCCACCGACATCTCGTTCCCGCACACCTCCGGGACCAGCGCCCCGGTGTCGGGGTGGACGAACCAGGGCTTGCCGGAGCAGGTCCCCAGCCTCGGCTCCGCCTCCATCCGGCGAACGAGGAGCTCGAAGTAGCGAGCCGGCAGCTCGAGGTCCACGTCCAGCTTGCACAGGTAGTCGAAGGCGTCGAGGCTGACGGTCTCGAGCCCGCGGTAGAAGGCCTCGACGACGCCCGGGCCCACGCTGCGGCGGCCCCGGTCCGCCCGCCGCACGACGCGGAGGTAGGGCAGCCTCCGGGCGTACTCGTCCAGGATCGCCGGCGTGTCGTCGGTCGAGCCGTCGTCGACGACCACCCAGAGCGCGGGCGGAACCGTCTGGGCGGCGACGCTGTCGAGCGTGCGCCGGATGAACTTCGCCTCGTCGCGGCAGGGCGATACGAGGAGGTAGCGTCGTGTCGTGTCCACTCGCAGGATCCCGCACCTCGGATGCAGACGTGTAACCTCCGGGG
>DATBLK010000210.1:0-4058 GCA_036555405.1 Anaeromyxobacteraceae bacterium | reverse complement strand
TCCCGGCAAAGAGGCTGCCGATCATCGTGGTGCTCGCGCCGACGGCAATCGCCTTGGTGATGTCGCCCGAAAACCGGATGCCGCCGTCCGCGATCAGCGGCACGTCGTGCCGCGCCGCGGCCTGCGCGCAGTCCCGGATCGCCGTGATCATCGGCACGCCGATGCCGGCGATGATGCGCGTCGTGCAGATCGATCCCGCGCCGATCCCGACCTTGACCGCATCGACGCCGAGCGCAATCAGCGCCTCGGTGGCCTCGGCGGTGGCGACGTTGCCGGCGACCACCTCCACGTTCTTGAAGGTCGCCTTGGTGGCGCGCACCGCGTCGATGACGCCGCGGCTGTGCCCGTGGGCGGTGTCGATGGCGATGACGTCGGCGCCGGCCTTGAGGAGCGCCTGGATCCGGGCCTCCCGGTCCGCGCTCACGCCCACGGCGGCGCCGCACAGGAGCCGGCCCATGCGGTCCTTGGCGGCGTGGGGGTGCTTCTGGATCTTCTCGATGTCCTTGATGGTGACCAGCCCGCGGAGCTCGTGGGCCTCGTTCACCAGCAGGAGCTTCTCGATGCGGTGGCGGTGGAGGAGGTCCTTCGCCTCCTCGATGGTCACGCCCTCGCGCGCGGTGACGAGCTTGCGCGTCATCACGTCCTCGACCCGCTGATCCAGGTTCTTCTCGAAGCGCAGGTCGCGGTTGGTGAGGATGCCGACCAGCTTGCCCTTCTGCGTCACCGGGATGCCGGAGACGGAGTTCTCGCGCATGAGCTGGACGGCGCGGTACAGCGGCGCCTCGGGCTCGATGGTGATGGGGTCGGCGACCACCGCCGACTCGTACTTCTTCACCTTCACGACCTCGGCGGCCTGCGCCTCGATGGTCAGGTTCCGGTGGACGAACCCCAGCCCGCCCTCGGCCGCCATGGCGATGGCCATCTTCGCCTCGGTGACCGTGTCCATGGCCGACGAGACCACCGGGACGTTGATCTCGATGTTGCGGGTGAGGCGGGTCGAGGTGTCGGCCGCCCGGGGAAGGACGTCGCTCTCACCCGGGACGAGCAGCACGTCGTCGAAGGTGAGCGCCTCGCGGAGGTCGTCGCGGTTGAGCATGCGGACGTATAACGACCCCCGCCGGGACCGTCAAGGCGAGGCCGGCGCGGCGCACGCGCCGGAAGGCACTCGGCTATTCCGGACCGGCCGGCGCCGCGCCCGCGGCGCCTCGCCGCCGCCACAGCCAGCGGATCACGAGCAGGGCCAGGGCCAGGAGCACGGCCGCGAGAAGCGCGCGGGAGAAGCGGGACGCCTCCCGCGCGGCCCGCTCGATGTCGTCCCCGAACCAGAAGCCGAGGCACACCCACAGGGGCGCCGAGACCATGGCGGCGAGCCCGTCGTAGAGCAGGAACTTCCAGTAGGCGAAGTGGGAGTGGCCCACGGTGAAGTAGGTCGGGGCCCGCAGCCCGGGGAGGAAGCGGGCGATCATCACCACCACGTTCCCCTGCCGCCGGAGCCGCTTCTCCACCTGCTCGAGCTTCTCGGGGGTCACCATGTGCCGCAGGAGCCGGAACTCGGCCACCCGCCGGCCCAGTCGCCGCCCGGCCCAGTAGATCACCGAGTCGCCGGCGAGGATCCCGGCCATCCCCACCGCCACCATGAGGAGGAGCCCCTCGTCGCGCGCCATCGCCGCCAGCGACGGTTCCTGGAGCGGCGAGGCCAGCCAGGCGAGCACGCCCCCGGTGACGAGGATGATGTCCTCGGGCATGGGCAGGCCGAAGCCGCAGAGGAGCAGGACCGCGAAGACGAAGCCGCAGCCCGCGGCGAGCGAGTGTTCCTGGAGGAGGTCGACGAGCCGCTGGAGCATGTCCGGGCGCGGCGCGCGGGCCTACGGGTTCTGCGCCGTGCGCGCCAGCGCCTCGCGGAGGCTGTCGCGAGCGTCGCCGACCCGCCGCGCCAGCAGCGCCACCAGCGCCGCGGCGAGCTTGAGGCAGGCCTGCGGCTTCTGCGGGGCGAGCCGCTGGAAGTCGCGCTGGGCCAGCTCCAGCACCACGCAGTCGCCGTCGGCGACCGCCGAGACCAGCCGCACCGAGGGGGCGAGGATGGCGAGCTCGCCGAGCTGCTCGCCCGGGCCCGCCTGCGCCAGCTCCCACTCCGAGCCGTCGGGGCGCCGCTGCACCAGGCGCACCTTCCCCGAGACCACCACGAACATCGACTCGCCCATCATGTTCTCGACGAAGAGCGGGCTGCCCGCCGGGACGACCTTCTCGGCGGCGATGGTGGCGAAGATGCGCAGCCCGGTCTCGGTGAAGCCCTGGAAGGCGGGGGCGGCGGCGAGGGCCGCCATGGTCTCCTCGGGCGTCATCGGGGCGACCAGCCCTGGGCCCGGTAGCGCGCGGCGTGGGCGGCGTAGCGCGCCGCGCTGTCCGCCAGGGAGGCGATCTCCTCGGCGGTGAGGTCGCGCTTCACCCGGGCCGGCGAGCCCAGCGCCAGCGTGCCCGGGGGGACGATCATCCCCGGCGGCACGAGGGCGCCGGCGCCCACCATGGCGTCGGGACCGACGACGGCGCCGTCCAGGACCACGGCGCCGATGCCGATCAGGCTCCGGTCCCGGACGGTGCAGCCGTGGACCACGACCCGGTGGCCCAGGGTGACGTCGTCGCCCAGGAACGCAGGCGTCCGGGAGGTCACGTGGACCACGGTGAGGTCCTGGAGGTTCGTGCGGGCGCCGATGCGGATGGCGTTCACGTCGCCCCGCACCACGGCCCCGAACCAGATCGAGGACCGCTCGCCGACCTCGACGTCGCCGATGACCACCGCCCCCTCGGCCACGAACACGCTTTCGTGGAGGCGGGGGATGTTCTCTCCGTGCGGCCGGATGGTCGCCAAGCGCCCTCCTCGAGCCCGCGGCGATGCTAGCCCGCGGTCCGGCGACGGACAAGGACGCGGGACGTGGGACGGGATCCGCCCCTCACCCCCCGAGGACGGCGGGGAGCCCGGGTCCCTCGCCCCGGCGGGTACCGGGGGGAGGGGTTCCGCCGCCTCGTCGGGAGACGAGCTCGCCGGAGAGGCTCGCGGCGCCGGCCCGGCCGACGAGAACCCGCACCAGCGCGCCCGCGGGCGCCTCGTCCCCCGCGGCCGTGAGGTGCACCACGCGGTTCTCGGGCGTGCGGCCCACCCGCCACCCCTCCTCCTCGCCCGGCCCCTCGACGAGCACCTCGACGGCCTTGCCGCGCTCCGCGGCCAGGATCTCGCCGGCGATGCGCCGCTGGGCCGCCTGGAGCCGCTCGAGCCGCCTCACCGCCTCCTCCCGCGGGACCTCGGCCCATTCCGGCGCCGACCCGAGCCTGCGCGCCGCCCCGGTGTGCGGCCGGGGGCTGTAGACGAAGCTGAAGGAGTTCTCGAATCGCAGGTCCTCGAGGAGCGCCAGCGAGGCCTCGAAGTCCGCCTCGGACTCGCCCGGAAACCCGACGATGAAGTCGGTGGTCACGGCGATCCCCGGGCGCGCCGCCCGCAGGCGGGCCAGCCGCTCCCGGTACTCCCCCACCCCGTAGTCGCGGCGCATCCGGGCCAGCACCGGGTCGCTCCCCGACTGGACCGGCAGGTGGAAGTGCGGCATCACCCGGGGCTCCTCGCCGACGGCGGCGACCAGTGCGTCGGAGAGGTCGCGGGGGTGGCTGGTGGTGAAGCGAACCCGCGCCACCCCGGGCACCGCCGCCACCCGCCGCAGGAGCGCCGAGAAGTCGCAGCCGCCGCGGTAGGAGTTCACGTTCTGGCCGATGAGCGTGACCTCGCGCACGCCCACCGACGCCAGGGCGGCACACTCCGCCACCACCTCGGGGAAGGGGCGCGACACCTCGCGTCCGCGGGTGTGGGGCACGACGCAGAAGGAGCAGACGTTGTCGCAGCCCTTCATGACCGCGACGAAGGCGGTGGCCCGGCCGCGGGCCGCCTCCGGGTCGGCGCGCGGGAACACGTACTCCTCCGAGTCCATCCACCCCGTCTCGGCGAGGCGCCCGCGGCGCGCCCGCTCCACCAGCGCCGGGAGGTCGGCGACGTGGTCCGGCCCGAAGACCAGGTC
>DATBLK010000196.1:0-1961 GCA_036555405.1 Anaeromyxobacteraceae bacterium | reverse complement strand
TCGGCATCGCCGCCGCGGCCGTCGCCGGGCGCCTCGCCGGCGCGGACGCCCTCGGCTCCAGGCTCCCCTGGCTCACCTTCCTGGCGAGCACCGGCTCGGTCGTCCTCACGTTCCTCGCCGGCGCCGAGCTCGAGCCGGCGGTGCTCCGGGCCAAGTGGAAGGAGATCTGGGTCGTGGGGCTCGTCGGCTTCCTGGCACCCTTCCTCGGATGCGCCGCGGTGGCGCGCTTCGTCCTCGGCTGGTCCGGCCCGTCGAGCTGGCTCGCCGGCGTGGCGCTCTCGACCACCTCGATGGCCGTCGTCTACGCGGTCATGCTCGAGCTCGGCTTCAACCGGACGGACTTCGGGAAGGGCATCCTCGGCGCCTGCTTCATCAACGACCTCGGGACCGTCGTCGTCCTCGGCCTGCTCTTCGCCCCCTTCACCGTCCGGATGCTGGTCTTCGCCGGCGCCGCCGTCGCCGCCTTCGCCGCCCTGCCGTTCGTCACGCCCTGGCTCCTGGCACGGTTCGGCGGCAAGCCGACGGAGGTCGAGACGAAGTGGATCCTGCTCGTCGTCTTCGGGCTCGGCGCGCTCGCCCTCTGGTCCGGCAGCGAGGCGGTGCTCCCCGCGTACATCGCGGGCATGGTGATGGCGGGCACCGTGGGCCGGGACCAGGGCTACATCCGCCGGCTCCGCACGCTCACGCTCGGGCTCCTCACCCCCTTCTTCTTCATCCGCGCGGGCACCTTCGTGTCGCTCCCGGCGCTGCTGGCGGCGCCCCTGGTCTTCCTCGCCCTCCTCGCCGGCAAGGTGGGCTCCAAGATCCTGGGCCTGTACCCGGTGGTGGGGTGGTTCCGGCGCGAGCGCAGGGAGCGCTGGTACTACACGCTGCTCATGTCGACGGGCCTCACCTTCGGGACCATCTCCGCGCTCTACGGGCTGAGCAACGGGATCGTCTCCCAGGAGCAGTACTCTCACCTCGTGGCCGTGGTCATCGGCAGCGCCGTCATCCCCACCGTGATCGCCAACGCGGCGTTCGTGCCCCGGCACCTGCTCGCGCGGGCGGGAGCGGGCGACGGCCGCGAGGCGGGGGCCGTCGGGGCGAAGCTCGACCCGGCTCGCCACGCCCGGACGGGAGGCTGAGGCCGTGTTCCAGCGAATCCTCCTCGCCTACGACGGCTCGGAGCCGGCCAGGAAGGCGCTCGCCCGCCTCCCGGACCTGGCGAGCGCCGCCTCGACCGAGCTGCACGTCGTCGCCGTGGGGCGAGTGCCCGAGTACGCCGAGACGAAGGACGAGGTCGACGAGGCTCGCGAGCAGGCCGAGTCGTTCTACGGAAAGCGGCTCGAGGAGGCCGCCGCCGCCCTGAAGGGGCAGGGCTTCGCGGCCGCCACGCACCTCGCCTACGGCAAGCCGAGCGAGCAGATCCTGCGGGTGGCCGACGAGGTCCGGGCCGACCTCATCGTGATCGCGGTCCACGCGCACCACGCCCTGCGCCGGCGCATCCTGGGGGGCACCGCCGACAAGGTCGTGGACTCGGCGGAGTGCTCGGTGCTGGTGATCCGCTAGCGGCCCTTCGCGGGGGCCGCCGGCAGGACCACGCGGAAGGCGCTCCCCTTCCCCACCGCCGTCTCCACCTCGATCCTCCCGCCCATCGTCCGGACGATGTCGTGAGAGATGGCGAGACCGAGGCCGGTCCCGCCCTTGCCCGCCGACTTCGTCGTGAAGAAGGGCTCGAAGATGCGCTTCAGCACCTCCGGCGGCATGCCCTGGCCGGTGTCCGCGACCTCGGCGACCACGGTCCCGTCCTCGCCGGCGCGGCAGGAGACGCGGATGTGGTTCTTCAGGGGGGCGCCGGGCTCGATGGCCTGGGCGGCGTTCGAGAGGAGGTTCACGAACACCTGGCCGAGGCGCGTCGGGTCGGCGGCGACGTGAGGCGCCGGCCCGAAGTCGCACTTCACCTCCGCCCGCCCGTGCCACAG
>DATBLK010000192.1:0-11637 GCA_036555405.1 Anaeromyxobacteraceae bacterium | reverse complement strand
ACCGCCGCCGCCCGGCCAGGTCTCGGTCGTCGTCACCCTCAGGGATCGCGCCGACCTCAGGCCCTTCAGGAGGCTCCACCGCGCCGCCCGCCGGGGCGGCGTCGTCCGGGCGCTGAGGGAGAAGGCCGGCCGCACGCAGGGCGCCCTGCGGACGCACCTCTCCCTGCGAAGGGCACAGGGCAGGGTCTCGCGGGTCACGCACCTGTGGGTGGCCAACGCGGTGTCGGTGACCGCTGCTCCCGAGGTGATCGAGGAGATCCGCAGGCGGCCGGAGGTGCTCGCCGTCTCGCCCGACGAGATCCACATCGTGCCCGCGGCGATCCCGGCGGGCCCCCCCGAGCCCAACCTCTCGGCCATCAAGGCGCCGGACCTCTGGAGCCAGGGGTTCCTGGGGCAGGGGGTGGTCGTGGCGAGCATGGACACGGGCGTGGACCCGACGAACCCCGACCTCGCCGCCCGGTGGCGGGGCGGGGCCAACAGCTGGTACGACCCCTACGGCCAGCACCCGACGCCGGCCGATCTCTCCGGCCACGGCACCTGGACCATGGGGGTCATGGTCGGCGGCGACGCCGGCGGAACCACAATCGGCGTCGCGCCCGAGGCCTCCTGGATCGCCGCCAAGATCTTCGACGACCAGGGGAGGGCCACGGCCACCGCCATCCACCTCGGCTTCCAGTGGCTCCTCGACCCCGACGGCGACCCGGCGACCGACGACGCGCCCGACTTCGTCAACGGCTCCTGGTCCTACGGCTTTCCGGGCTGCAACCTCGAGTTCCAGCCCGACCTCCAGGCCCTGGTGGCCGCCGGCATCGCCCCGGTCTTCGCCGCCGGGAACTACGGTCCCGGTGCGGGCACGAGCGTGAGCCCCGCCAACTACCCCGAGGCCTTCGCGGTGGGCGCCGTCGACGACACCGGCGCAGTCCTCTACGACAGCAGCCGCGGACCCTCGGCGTGCGGCGGCGGCACCTTCCCCGCGGTGGTCGCGCCCGGAGCCAACGTCCTCACGTCCGACCGCTACGGAACGTACGCCTACGTCTCGGGTACCTCCATCGCGGCGCCCCACGCGACGGGTGTCATGGCGCTCCTCCGGAGCGCCTTCCCGACCTCGACTGCGGCGCAGGTCGAGCTGGCCCTGAAGCAGTCGGCCGCGGACCTGGGCGCGGCCGGGCCGGACAACGACTCCGGGTACGGCCTGGTCGACGCGCTGCAGGCGTACCAGCGGCTCGCCGCCCCGCCGCCGGCCTCGCCGCCGACGGCCGCGGACGACGCCTACGCGTTCGTCGGGGGGGCCGCCAGCGCGGTCGCCGCGCCAGGCGTGCTCGGCAACGACTCCGACCCCGACGGGACGCCGCTCGCCGCGGTCCTGGTGGGCGGCACCGCCCACGGGGCGCTGGCCCTCCAGCCGGACGGCGGGTTCACCTACACGCCGGACGCAGGCTTCACCGGCGCGGACTCCTTCAGCTACAAGGCCGTCGACGGGCTCGGGGAGAGCGCCCCGGCGACCGTCGCCATCACGGTCGCGCCGCCTCCCGAGCCGCCGGTGGCCTCGGACGACGCCTTCTCCGTTGCCGAGAACACCTCGGGCAGCTTCACCGCGCCGGGCGTCCTCGGGAACGACACCTCGCCCTCCGGCCGCCCGCTCGCCGCGGCGCTGGTGAGCGGCGCGAGCCACGGGGCTGTCGTGCTCCAGGCCTCCGGCGCGTTCACCTACACGCCCGGCGCCGACTACCACGGCCCGGACGCCTTCACCTACCGGGCCGGCGACGGCGTCCTCGAGAGCAACACGGCCACGGTGACGCTCACGGTCACCCACGTGAACCGGCCGCCGGTGGCGGTGAACGACGCCGCCACCACGAGCAGGAACACGGCCGTCACCGTCAACCTGGTCGCCAACGACTACGACACGGACGGGAGCGTGGTGGCGGGCACGGCGTCCATCGCGACCGGGCCGAGGTACGGCAAGGTGGCGAACAAGGGCGACGGAAGGGTGGTCTACACGCCCAACCGGCGGTTCAGGGGAACGGACTCGTTCACCTACACCGTGAAGGACGACGCGGGCGCCGCTTCCAACCTCGCGACCGTCTCGGTGAAGGTGAAGTGACGGCGGCGTCCGCGCGATGACCACGACGCCATCCAGGAGCGCCTGGGCGGGCCCCCTGCTCGTTCTCGCAGCGGCCTCCTGCACCTCGTCCACCCCGCCCGCCCCGCCCGCGCCACCCGGGACCCCGGTGAGCGGCGAGGTCGTCGTCGCCGGCCGGGACAGCCGGCCGCGCCGGCTCGGCGCCGTCGAGGTCCGCTTCATCCCCGAGGCCGACATGGCGCCCTTCGTGAGTGCCCGGATGGAGGAGGCGCGCCGGCAGCTCGACAGGCTCCGGCGCGAGGGCGAGCAGCTCCGGGCCGAGGTGGAGCGGCTCCGCGCCGAGAACGACCTCCTGAACCAGAGGTGGAAGGCGACGACCGACCGGGACCTGCGCCGCAGGCTCGAGCTCCAGTTCAGCCGGGACCTGACCGCGCGGGACATCCAGTCGGCCCACGCCGAGCTCGTGAAGAGGAAGAAGGCCGCGTGGGAGCGGGCCGTGAAGGCGGCCCGGGCGGCCGAGGCGAAGGAGCGCGAGTACCTCGCCCTTCGCAGGGTCGCCCCCCTGCTCGCCGAGGGCCCCTTCTTCCTGGAGGGGCTGCCCCCCGCGGTCCAGGCGGTGAAGACGGACGCGGAGGGGCGCTTCCAGGCGAGGCTCGGGTCCGGCCGGTACGCGGTGGTCGCCAGCGCGGCGCGGCCTCCCGCCGAGGGCGGTTCCTACACCTGGCTCGTCTGGAAGAGCGTCGGCTCGAGCCGGGAGCAGGTCTCGCTGACGAGCGCCAACCTGCACGGGACGGACTGCGCCGAGTGCGTCGTCGCCGTGAGGGGGACCGCCCCGTGACCGGGAAGCCGGGAAGGCCGGGGCGCGCCGCCCGCGCTGCGGTCGGGCTTTCGCTCGCCCTGCTGCTCGGCTGCACCCAGGAGGCCCCGCCGGCGGCCGGGCAGGGAAAGCCCGGAAGGACCCCGGCCGCCGGTCCGAGCGTGCCCCCGGTCGCGGCCCGTCCCGCGCCCGCGAACCCCGCGGTCGCCGCCGAGCTCGCCCGGCGCGCCGCGCCCCCTCGCCTCGCCCCGGAGGTGAGCGCCTGCATCGAGCGGAGCGCCCGCGGGCCCGGTTACGACGACCTCGACCCGCGCGACGCCCGCCGCAGGCTCCGCCGGCTCCAGGCCAAGGCGAGCTGCGAGCAGCAGCTGACGTTGGACCGGCTCGGCGGCCGCTAGCAGGCTGTTGAGAAACGGGCTCGACGCACCGGGGATGGGGCAGCCCGGGTATCGTCTCCCTCTCCCCCGCGTCCCCCTCACCCCAACCCTCTCCCCCTCCGGGGGAGAGGGGGACGGAATCCCAGGCGGCCTTTCTCAACAGCCTGCTAGGCCGAGGCCGGCTCTCCGGGCTCATCCGGGAAGGAGAGGGCGACGACGAGCCCCCCCAGCAGGTGGTTCACCGCCGCAGCCGGCCAGCCCACGCCGCCGGATTGCCCTCCCGGCAGCCGGCGCGCCGCCAGGAGTCAGCCCAGCCGTTCCTCGAGGAGCCGGCGCACCGTCGCGGCGTCGGCCGCGCCCTGGATCTCGCGCATCGCGGCGCCGACGAGCACGCCCAGCAGCTTCCGCTCGCCGGCGCGGTAGCGGGCCGCCTCGGCCCCGTGGCGGGCCAGCGCCCTGTCCACCGCGGCGCCGACCGCCGCGCGGTCCAGGACCTTCTCCAGCCCGAGCTCGCGCGCCCGGGCGTCCGGCTCGCCGCCGCGCTTCACCAGGGCCGCCAGGAGGGCCTTGGCCGAGGCCGGGGTGAGCCGGCCCGAGTCCACCAGGGCGACGAAGCGGCCGAAGGACTCGGCGGACAGCGGGAGCTCGGCGAGCGGGCGGCCTCCCGCCAGGCCGAGGAGATCGTTCGCGAGCCAGCGGGCCACGGAGGCCGGGCTCCCGTGGGCCGCGACCGCGGCGGACAGGAAGGCGACGAGCGCCTCCTCGGCGGCGACTGCGTCCGCCTGCTCGGCCGCGACCCCCTGGGCCGCGAGCCGGGCGAAGCGCGCCGCCAGCGCCGGGTCGGCGGCGTGGCGCGCCGCCCGCGCCTCCTCGCGGCTCCGGGCCGGGGGGGCCGGGGTCTGCTCCGGGCGCCGCGCCCGCGGTCGCCCGGCCGGCGGCTCCGCCCGCGAGGCCCAGGAGTCCCGCAGGCCGATGGTGCGGTTGAAGACCGGCGCGCCGGGCCGCGAGTCCACCGGGTCGGCGAAGAACCAGCCGAGCCGCAGGAACTGCCAGCGGGTACCGGGGCGCGCCTCGGCGAGCGCCGGCTCGACGCGCGCGGCGGGAGCCGGCACCAGGGAGGCGGTGTTCAGCGCCCGGAGGAAGTCGCCTTCGGCGTCGGGCTGCTCCACGGTGAAGAGGCGGTCGTAGAGCCGGACCTCCGCCGGCCGGGAGCGGGCCGCGTCCACCCAGTGGATCGTTCCCAGCCCGCGGCGGGGCCCACCCTCGCCGCGCAGGGTCGCCGGGTCGAAGGCGCAGCGCAGCCCCGCCAGCTCGCCGCCCGGCCCGCGCACCACCTCCTGGCAGCGCACCACGCAGGCGCCGGCGAGCCGCACCTCGCGGCCCGGGGCCAGGCGCTTCCACCCCGGCGGGGGCTCGAGGGCGAAGTCGTCGCGCTCGACCAGGATCTCGCCGGAGATGGGCACCCTCCGGCTCCCGCCGCGCCCGGGCTCCCCGGGCCACCAGGGCAGATCCAGCTCCTCGACGCCCCCGGCGGGCCATCCCTGGAGCGCCACCGGCAGCGGGTCCAGCACCGCCAGGGCCCGGGGGGCGCGGGCCTCGAGGTCGGCCCTGATGGCGAACTCGAGCTTGCCGATGTCGACCACCGAGTTGTTCTTGGCGACCCCGATCCGCTCGGCGAAGTCGCGGAGCGCCTCGGGGGTCACGCCGCGGCGCCGCATCCCGGCGAGCGTCGGCATCCGCGGGTCGTCCCAGCCGGCGACGCGCCCTTCCTCGACGAGCTGGAGGAGCTTCCGCTTCGACATCACCGTGTAGCCGAGGGCCAGCCGCGCGAACTCGTACTGGCGCGGGCGCGGGTCCCAGGGCCCGGTGTGGTCCAGCACCCAGTCGTAGAGGGGGCGGTTGGTCTCGAACTCCAGGGTGCAGATGGAGTGGGTGACGCCCTCGATGGCGTCCTCCAGCGGATGGGCCCAGTCGTACATGGGGTAGATGCACCAGCGGTCGCCGGTGCGGTGGTGGCTGGCGTGGCGGATCCGGTAGAGGAGGGGGTCGCGCAGCAGCACGTTCGGGTGCGCCATGTCGATGCGCGCCCGGAGCACGCAGGCGCCGTCGGGGAACTCGCCGGCCCGCATGCGCCGGAGGAGGTCGAGGCTCTCGGCCGCGGGCCGGTCGCGCCAGGGGCCGGGCGATCCCGGCCGCTCGAAGGTGCCGCGCTGCTCCCGGATGGCCTCTGCCGGCTGGCTGTCCACGTAGGCGTTCCCGTCGCGGACCAGCCGTTCGGCGCAGGCGTACATCCGATCGAAGTAGTCCGACGCGTAGTGGAGGTGTTCCCCCCAGTCGCAGCCGAGCCAGCGGACGTCGCCGAGGATGGCCTCGACGTACTCGGCCTCCTCGGTCACCGGGTTCGTGTCGTCGAAGCGCATGTGGGTGCGCCCGCCGTACCGCGCCGCGAGCCCGAAGTTCAGGAGGATGGACTTGGCATGCCCCACGTGGAGGAATCCGTTCGGCTCGGGCGGGAAGCGCGTGACCACCCGGCCGCCGTTCCTCCCGGCGGCGAGGTCGGCCTCGATGATCTCGGCGAGGAAGTTCGGCGCGGCGGGGGCTTCGGCCATGCGGGCCCCGTGTACCCCAGCGGGCCGGGGGCCGCAACTCCCGGGGTGCGGCCCGGGGTGGACCTCGTTCACGTCGAGTGCGGCAAGCGCGGCCGGTCACGCTTGGGGGGGACCATTGCGCCACACCGCCTCCGGCGCAATGCAAGCCGCTGCCTAGCCCGCCGTCGGCCACGCGCGCCCGCCCGGGCGCCCTTCCGGAGGAAGCATGCCGGCCATTACCCTGACAGTGAACGGCAAGAGGATCTCGGCCGAGGTCGAGGCCCGGACGCTGCTGGTGGAGCTCCTGCGTGAGAAGGTGGGCCTCACCGGCACGCACGTGGGTTGCGACACCAGCCAGTGCGGCGCCTGCACCGTCCACCTCGACGGGAAGTCGGTGAAGAGCTGCACCGCCTTCGCGGTGGAGGCGGACGGGCGTGCGGTCACCACCATCGAGGGGATGGCGAAGGACGGGGTGCTGCACCCCCTCCAGGCCGCCTTCCGCGAGCACCACGGCCTGCAGTGCGGCTTCTGCACGCCGGGGATGGTGATGAGCGCCGCGGACCTGATCGCGCGGCGGCCCGCCGCCAGCGAGCATGAGGTCCGCCAGTGGCTCGAGGGCAACCTCTGCCGCTGCACCGGCTACCACAACATCGTGAAGGCCGTCCGCGCGGCGGCCGGGGCGAGGTGAGCCATGGCCCAGGACGGGATCGGAGCGGCGGTGCGGCGCAAGGAGGACCCGCGCTTCCTCACCGGGCAGGGGAGCTACACCGACGACATCCAGCGGCCGAACCAGGCGTGGGCGGCGGTGGTGCGCTCGCCCCACGCCCACGCCCGCATCGGGGCGGTCCGGGCCGACGCGGCCCGCAAGGCGCCGGGCGTGGCGCTGCTGCTCACCGGTGCGGACCTGGCCGCCGAGAAGACCGGGAACCTGCCGTGCGGGTGGCTCATCCACTCGAAGGACGGCTCCCCCATGGTCGAGCCGCCCCACCCGGCGCTGGCCGCCGACCGCGTCCGGCACGTCGGCGACCCCGTGGTCCTGGTGGTGGCCGAGACCCGCGACCAGGCCCGCGAGGCCGCGGCGCTGGTGGAGGTGGACTACCAGGAGCTGCCGGCGGTCGCGTCGCTCGAGGCCGCGATGAGGCCTGGCGCCCCGCTCGTCTGGGACCAGGCCAAGGGGAACACCTGCTACGACTGGCACCTCGGCGACAAGGCGGCCGCCGACGCCGCCTTCGCCCAGGCCCACAAGGTCGTGACCCTGGACCTCGCGAACAACCGGCTCATCCCCAACGCCATCGAGCCGCGGTCGGCCATCGGCGAGTTCGACAGGGTCGGCGGCGACCTCACGCTCACCACCTCGAGCCAGAACCCCCACCTCATCCGCCTGCTGCTGGGCGCCTTCAGCATGGGCTTCCCCGAGCACAAGCTCCGCGTGGTGGCTCCCGACGTGGGGGGCGGCTTCGGCTCCAAGATCTTCCACTACGCCGAGGAGTTCCTGGTCCTGTGGGCGGCCCGCAAGCTCGGCCGGCCGGTGAAGTGGACGGCGCAGCGCTCGGAGTCCTTCGTCTCCGACGCCCACGGAAGGGACCACGTCACCCACGCCGAGCTGGCGGTCGACAAGGACGGGGGCTTCCTCGGGCTGCGGGTGAGGACGGCGGCCAACATGGGCGCCTACCTCTCGACCTTCGCGACCGCGGTGCCCACCTACCTCTACGGCACGCTGCTCGCCGGCTGCTACCGCACGCCCGCGATCTACGTCGAGACCAGGGCGGTCTTCACCCACACCACCCCGGTCGACGCCTACCGCGGGGCCGGCCGGCCCGAGGCCTCCTTCGTCCTGGAGCGGCTCGTCGACCTGGCGGCGCGCGACCTGGGGATGGACCGCGTCGAGATCCGGCGGAAGAACTTCGTCAGGCCGGACCAGTTCCCCTACCAGACGCCGGTGGCCCTGCAGTACGACAGCGGGAACTACGGCGCCACGCTGGATGCGGCCCTGGCCAGGGCCGACTGGGCCGGCTTCGAGAAGCGCCGGGAGGAGGCGAGGAAGCGCGGCAAGCTCCGCGGCATCGGGCTCTCCACCTACGTCGAGGCCTGCGGCATCGCCCCCTCGGCGGTGGCGGGCGCGCTCGGCGCGCGCGCCGGCCTCTACGAGTCGGCCTCGGTCCGCGTCCACCCCACCGGCTCGGTGACCGTCTTCACCGGAACGCACAGCCACGGCCAGGGGCACGAGACGACCTTCGCCCAGGTCGTGGCCGAGATCCTGGGCATCTCGGTGGACCAGGTCGAGGTCGTCCACGGCGACAGCGCCAAGATCCCGTTCGGCATGGGCACGTACGGCTCGCGCTCCATCGCCGTGGGCGGCTCGGCCATCGTCCAGGCGCTGGACAAGATCGTCGCCAAGGGGAAGAAGATCGCGGCCCACCTCCTCGAGGCCTCCGAGGCCGACGTCGAGTTCAAGGGCGGCAAGTTCACGGTGAAGGGAACGGACCGCTCCAAGGCGTTCGGCGAGGTGGCCCTCACCGCCTACGTCCCGCACAAGTACCCGGCGAATCTCGAGCCGGGCCTGGAGGAGAACGCGTTCTACGACCCGAAGAACTTCACCTTCCCGGCCGGGTGCCACGTCTGCGAGGTGGAGATCGACCCCGACACCGGGGCGGTGCAGGTCGACCGCTTCACGGTGGTCGACGACGTCGGGACCGTCATCAACCCCATGATCGTCGAGGGACAGGTCCACGGCGGCGTGGCCCAGGGCATCGGGCAGGCGCTCCTCGAGGCGGCCCGGTACGACGACGCCGGCCAGCTCCTCAGCGGCTCCTACCTGTCCTACGCGATGCCCCGCGCCAGCGACGTCCCGAGCTACGAGGTGGGCACCGCCGTCACCCGCTGTACCCACAACCCGCTCGGCGTGAAGGGCGTGGGCGAGGTCGGAGCCATCGGCTCGCCCCCGGCGGTCATCAACGCGGTCGTGGATGCGCTCGCCCACCTCGGCGTGCGCCACCTCGACATGCCGGCCACCCCCGAGCGCGTCTGGCGGGCGATCCGCGGCGCGTCCAAGGCCTAGCCTCGAACGACCCAGGAGGGCGCCATGCAGGACTTCGGCTTCCACAGGCCCGCCACCCTCGCAGCCGCCGTCGAGGCGGCGAGGAAGCACCCGGGCGGCAAGTACCTGGGCGGCGGCCAGAGCCTCATCCCGGTCATGAAGCTCGGGCTGGCGGCGCCGAGCGACCTCGTCGCCGTCGCCGGCCTCGCCGAGCTCCGCGGCATCCGGGTCGAGGGGAAGGAGCTCGTCGTCGGCGGCGGGGTGACGCACGCGGAGGTGGCCGAGTCGGCCGAGGCGAGGACGGCCATCCCCGCCCTCGCCGACCTGGCGGCCCACATCGGCGACGCCCAGGTGCGCAACCGCGGTACGCTGGGCGGCTCCCTGGCGCACAACGACCCCGCGGCGGACTACCCGGCCGCGGTGCTGGCGCTGGGCGCGACGGTGCAGACCGACCGCCGCCGCATCGGCGCCGACGACTTCTTCAAGGGGCTCTTCGCCACCGCCCTGGCCCGGGACGAGGTGGTCGTCGCCGTGCGCTTCCCCGTGCCCGAGAAGGCGGCCTACGCGAAGTTCCCGCACCCGGCCTCGCGCTTCGCCCTCGTCGGCGTCATGGTCGCCAGGGGGTCGGCGGGCGTCCGCGTCGCCGTCACCGGCGCCGGTCCGGGGGTCTTCCGCGCCGCGGCGATGGAGCAGGCGCTGGCGAGGAGCTTCGCCGCCGACGCCCTCGCCGGAGCCGCGCTGCCGGCGCAGGGGCTCGTCGGCGACGGCTTCGGCAGCGCCGAGTACCGGGCCCACCTCGCCGTCGTGCTGGCGCGGCGCGCGGTGGCGTCGTGCACCTAGGCGACCACGCCTACACTCGGGGTGATGGGCGGTGACCGGCCGTAGCCTTCCCGCCTCGGTCGACGAGGTCCAGGCGCTGCTCGCCGCCGGCGAATACGTCGCCGACCGGAGCCTGGCCACCGCGCTCTTCCTGTCGCTGCGGCTCGGCCGGCCCCTCCTCCTCGAGGGCGAGGCCGGGGTCGGGAAGACCGAGGTCGCCAAGGTCCTGGCCCGGGCGCTGGGCCGGCGCCTCATCCGCCTCCAGTGCCACGAGGGGCTGGACCTGGCGCAGGCGGCCTACGAGTGGAACTACGCCCGGCAGATGCTGGAGATCCGCATCGCCGAGGCCACCGGGGAGCACGACCGCGCTCGCCTGGAGAAGGACCTCTTCGACGAGCGCTTCCTCGTGCGGCGGCCGCTCCTCCAGGCCCTGGCCCCCGACCCGGCGGGGCCCCCGGTGCTGCTCATCGACGAGCTGGACCGGGCCGACGAGCCCTTCGAGGCCTTCCTCCTCGAGGTGCTGTCCGACTTCGCGCTCACCATCCCCGAGGTGGGCACGGTGGCCGCGCCGGCGCCGCCCCTGGCCGTCGTCACCTCGAACCGCACCCGGGAGATCCACGACGCGCTGAAGCGCCGCTGCCTCTACGCCTGGATCGACTACCCGGACGCCGAGCGCGAGCTGGCCATCGTCCGGCTCAAGGCCCCGGCCGCGGCCGAGCGCCTGGCGCGCGAGGTGGTGGGCTTCGTCCAGCGCCTGCGGATCCGCGACCTCTTCAAGGTCCCGGGGGTGGCGGAGACCATCGACTGGGCGCAGGCGCTGGTGGCGCTCGACCGGACGGCCCTCGACGACGAGGCGGTCGACGGCACGCTCGGCGTCCTCCTGAAGTACCAGGACGACGTCGCCCGGCTGCGGGGCGCCGAGGCCCAGGCGCTGCGCCGGGAAGCGGCGGAGGCCGCGGCGACGCGATGAGCCAGGGCGGCGCGCTGGCCGCCCGGGTCCTCCGCTTCGCGCGGACGCTGCGGGCCGCGGGAATGCCGCTGGGGACGGCGCACGCCGTCGGCGCACTGGAGGCGGTCGCCGAGGTGGGGCTCTCCCGCCGCGACGACTTCTACTGGGCGCTGCACGCCGCGCTCGTCCGCCGCCCCGAGCACCGGCCCCTCTTCGACGAGGCCTTCCGGATCCTCTGGCGCGAGCCCGGGCCGCTGCCGGGCGGCCTCGAGCTCCTTCTCTCGCGCTCCGCGCTGTCGCCGCCCGGGGAGCGTTCCCCGATCTCGCGCCGCCTCGCCGAGGCGCTCGCCCGCCGCGGCGAGACGCGGGAGGGAGCGGACCGGGCGGCGGGCGTGGACGTGGCGCTGGAGTGGTCGGACCGGGAGCTGCTGCGGACCAAGGACTTCGAGCAGATGTCGGCGGAGGAGATCCGCGAGGCCGAGCGGGCCGTCGACCGGATGCGGCTCCCGGTCCCCGACCTCCGGGCGCGCCGGCTGCGACCCGACCCGCGCGGCTCCCGGGTGGATCCGCGGGCCACGCTCCGCGCCAGCCTGCGGGCCGGCGGCGAGGCGGTGCTGCTCCGGCGGCGCTCTCCGGCGCGGCGGCCGCCGGCGGTGGTGGCGCTCTGCGACGTCTCCGGCTCCATGGCCCGCTACGGCCGGATGCTGCTCCGGTTCCTCCACGCGCTCACCGCCCGGCGCGGCCGCGTCCACTCCTTCACCTTCGGGACGCGCCTGACGAACGTCACCCGCTGGCTGCGCCACCGGGACCCGGACGAGGCGCTGGCGGCCCTGGGCCGGGCGGTGCCGGACTGGGAGGGCGGGACGCGCATCGGCGCCTGCCTGCGGGAGTTCAACCTCCACTGGTCGCGCCGGGTGCTGGGCCAGGGGGCCGTCGTCCTCCTGGTCACCGACGGCCTCGACCGCGAGGG
>DATBLK010000176.1:0-7563 GCA_036555405.1 Anaeromyxobacteraceae bacterium | reverse complement strand
CGAGGAGGAGGCGGGCCGCCGCCGCGCCGCCGCCGCGGCGCGCGAGCGGCGCGGCGCCGAGCCGGCTCCGGCTCCCGAGCCGGCCCGGGCGGGCGCCCCGGCCGCCCGCCCGGCGCCCGCGCCGGTTCCCCCCGAGCTGCGCGCCGGCTCGCTCGCCGAGCTCTCGCCGGCGCGCCTCCTGGCCCTGGCCGGGCGCGCCCGGGTCACGGGGCGATTCGACTTCGCCGGCTCGGCGCCGAGGTCCATCTGGCTCGAGGAAGGGCGGGTCGTCGGCGCGAGCAGCGGCGCTCCCGGCGAGCGCGTCGAGGAGGTGGCCCTCCGCCTCGGCCTGCTCACCCGGGAGCAGCACCGGCTCGCCGCGCCCGCCTGCGCCGGCCTCTCGTCCCGGCGGGCGGCGCTCACCCTCCTGGAGCGCGGCCTCCTCCGGCCCGAGGAGCTCACCCACCTCGTCCGCCGCCGCGCCGAGGAGGTCATCTACGCCATCTTCGCCGAGAGCGGGGCCACCTTCCGGCACCAGGAGGCGCGGGTGCCGCCCGATGAGCGAACGGCCCTGGATCGGCCCGCGGCGGCTCTGGCGGTGGAGGGCGTGCGGCGGCGCTGGCAGGCGGACCGCCTCGACGCCGTCCTCGGGGGCCAGGCGACGCTTCTCGCCCCCGCGTCGCCGGCCCCGCAGCTCGACGAGCTCTCCCTGGGCGAGACGGAGCGGCGCATCGCCGACCTCGCCGACGGGCTGCGGACCGTGGACGAGATCGTCCAGGACAGCCCCCTCGACCCGCTCTCCAGCCGGCAGCTCCTCGCCGCCCTGGTCGAGACCGGGCACCTGGCGGTGCGCATCCGCGCCACGCCCGCGGCGCCCCCGCCGGCCGAGGGCATCGAGGTCGCCCGGCTGGACGAGAAGCTCGACCAGGTGCGGCGCGCCGACTACTTCACCATCCTCGGCCTCTCGCGCGCCGCCACCCCCTACGAGATCCGCGCCAGCGCCGAGCGGCTCCTCTCCGAGTTCGAGCCGGCCCGCTGGGGAGGGCTCGGCGACGCGGGCGCGGCGGAGCGGCTCGCCGAGGTGTGCCGCGTCGTCGCCGAGGCGCGCGACGTGCTCGCCGACGACGAGCTCCGCGGGGCCTACCTCGCCGGCCTGTCGTGACCGCGAGCCGCCGTGCGCGCGCCGGAGACCCCGGTTAGAATCCGCGGCGCACCATGGTCCGGGAGATCCTCATCTGGCCCGACCCGCTCCTCAAGCAGCAGGCGCGCCCCGTCGAGCGCGTCGACGACGGCGTCCGCCGCCTGCTCGACGACATGGCGGAGACGATGTACGCCGCCGAAGGGGTCGGCCTCGCCGCCCCGCAGGTCGGAGAGCTGGTCCGCGCCATCGTCATCGACACCTCGCCCCGGCAGGAGGGGCAGCGGCTCGTCCACCTCGTGAACCCGGAGATCCTCCGCACCGAGGGCGTGACCACCTACACCGAGGGCTGCCTCTCCATCCCCGGCGAGGCCGAGGAGGTGGAGCGCGCCGCCAGGGTCTGGGTGCGCGCCCTCGACCGCGAGGGCAAGACCTTCGAGCTCGAGTGCGACGGGCTCCTGGCCATCGCGGTGCAGCACGAGAACGACCACCTCCAGGGGACGCTCTTCGTCGACCACCTCTCCAGCCTGAAGCGCGACGTCATCCGCCGCCGGATGAAGCGGCTCAAGGCCGACCGGGCGGCCGGGCGCGAGCCCGAGCCGCGCCCGACGCGGCGCGAGTCGGCGCTGTAGCCCTCGGCGGCGCCGATTCCCCCTCACCGTGGAGGGGAACGCCCAGCCTCGGGCACAGGTCCTCCACCGGGCAGGCCTCGCACTCGGGCGCCCGGGCGTGGCACCAGCGCCGCCCGTGCCAGACGAGGAGCTGGTGGCCCCGGTTCCAGCGTTCCGGCGGGAGCAGCGCCATGAGCCTCCGCTCCACCCGCGAGGGGTCGAGCTCGCGGGCGAAGCCCAGCCGCCTGGAGGTCCGGCCCACGTGCGTGTCCACCGGGAAGTGCCGGCCCTGGCCGAGGTGGATGAGCACCACGCCCGCCGTCTTCCGGCCGACCCCCGGGAGCGCCTCCAGCTCCTCGCGGGTCCGGGGCACGCGCCCCCCGTGCCGCTCGGCGATGTCGGCCATCGCCGCGACGACGTTGCGCGCCTTGGACCGGAACAGGCCCAGGCTCCGGATGAAGGGCCAGAGCGCCCGGGGCCGGGCCGCGGCCCAGTCGGCCGCGGTGCGGAAGCGCGCGAAGAGCGCCGGCGTGGCCCGGTTCACCCGCTCGTCGGTGCACTGGGCCGAGAGCATCACCGAGACCAGGAGCTCGAGGTCGCTCCCGAAGCGCAGGGCGATGCGCGCCTCGGGGAGGGCCGCGTCGAGCCGGTCCAGGACCGCGAGGGCGCGGGCGCGCTCCCGGGCCGTCGGGGGCCGGAGGGCGGCGGGAGGGGAGGCCACCGGAGCCCGCATGCTAGCATCCGCGCGCCGCGGGGAAGCGGCGGCCCGGAGGTGGACCGTGCGGACCATCGACCTGCGATCCGACACCGTGACCCGCCCCACGCCCGCGATGCGCGAGGCGATGGCCAGGGCCGAGGTGGGCGACGACGTCTACGGCGAGGACCCCACGGTGATCGGGCTCGAGGAGCGGGTCGCGGCGCTCCTCGCCAAGGAGGCGGCGATCTTCGTCCCCAGCGGCACGATGGCGAACCAGATCGCCCTCGGGCTCCTCGCCGGCCCCGGCGACGAGGTGATCTGCGACGAGGGGGCCCACTGCGCCAACTTCGAGGGCGGGGGGATGGCGGCCCTGTGGGGCGCCCAGCCGCGGACGCTCCGCGGCGACCGCGGGATCCTCGGGGCCGCACAGGTGGAGGCCGCCGTCCGGGCCGAGAACGACCACCTCCCGCGCACCCGCGCCGTGGTCGTCGAGAACACCCACAACCGCGGCGGCGGCGCCGTCTGGCCGCTCGACGCGGTGCGGGCGGTCGGGGCCGCCGCGGCGCGGCGCGGCCTCGCCGTCTACCTCGACGGCGCCCGCCTCCTGAACGCGGTGGTGGCGAGCGGGGTCCCGGCCCGCGACTACGCCGGGCCGGCGACGCTGGCGTCGATCTGCCTCTCCAAGGGGCTCGGGGCGCCGGCCGGGTCGGTGCTCGCCGGCCCGCGCGAGCTCGTCCGGCGGGCGCGGCGGCTGCGCAAGCGGCTGGGCGGGGGGATGCGCCAGGCCGGCGTGCTCGCCGCCGCCGGGCTCCACGCGCTCGACCACCACGTGGCCCGCCTCGCCGAGGATCACGAGGCGGCGCGCGCCTTCGCCCAGGTGGTCCTCGGCGCCGGCGCCGAGATCGCCTTCCCGGTGGAGACGAACATGGTCTTCGCCGCCTTCCCGGGGCGGGTGGCGGTCGAGCTCGTCGGCCGCTTCCGCGCCGCCGGCGTCCTCTGCAACGCCGAGGGCTCCCGCCCCGACCTCCTGCGGTTCGTCACCCACCTCGACGCCCCGCTTCCCGCCGCGGTGGAGGCCGGCGAGCGCATCCGACGCGCCCTCGGCTAATTTGGCGCCCGGGTCCCCGCGACCCCGCGTGTCACCCGGACCCCAAGTGATCCCGGTGGCCCGCCGGGGTTCGCGGTCGGCTCCGTGATTGCAGCAACCACCCGTCCCGGGCCCGCGCTCGCTCTCCGGCGAGCTCGGGACGAGCGGTGGAAACCATGAGGGGAGCGCGCCACCTCGCAGCCTCGATCGCAGCCGCGGCGGCGGCCTGCGCCCACGAGCCCAAGGTCACCTTCGCCGAGGCCGGGCTCGCCGGGCCGGGTCCGGCGGAGATGGAGGAGCCCCCGCCGCTCCCGCCGCCGCTCCCGGTGGCGGCGCCGGTGGCCGCGCCGAGCGAGGCGCCGGCCGGCCCGCCCATCGACGGGACGCTCCTCGCCTTCGCCGCCGACGCCCGGGAGCGGCGCGCCAGGGCGCCGCGGGGCCGCGGCTTCCCCGGGGATGCGGCGCGCGCCTGGGCGGCGCTGGGCGAGGCGCTGGGGCGCTACCTGGCGCGGCCCATGCCGCAGACGCCGCTCCTCGAGCTCGTCCGGGCCCGCATCACCGTGGAGGCGGAGCTCGAGTTCGACCGGCGGTGCTACGGGGACCTCCCGGCCGGGGTCCTGGCCGGCATCGGCCCCCGCCTCGAGCGCCTGGCGTGGAGGGCCGAGGCGGCGCGGGCGCTCGGCGAGCCGCTCCTGGCGCTGGCCGCGGCGCCGGCCCTGCGCTGGCCGCTCGAGGAGGCGGGCGTCACCTCGCTCTACGGGATGCGCCGCCACCCCCTCGACGGCGACCGGCGCATGCACTGGGGCGTGGACCTCGCCTCGGCGCCCGGGCGGCCCGTCACCGCGGCCGCGCCGGGCTTCGTCGTCCGCGCCGGCTGGACGGCCGGCCACGGGCTCCTCGTCGAGGTCCGCCACCCCGGGGGCCTCACCAGCCGTTACGCTCACCTCATGCGCCTCCTCTGCGGCCCGGGGGACGCCGTCGAGGCCGGGTCGCCCCTCGGCCTGGTGGGCCGGACCGGCGTCGCCACCGGTCCGCACCTGCACTTCGAGGTCTGGCAGGGCGGCCGGGCCCTCGACCCGCTGGCCCTGCTGTCCGGCGCGGCGGGCGCCGGGGCGCGCTAGCTTCGAGGCGCTTTCGTTTCGCCGCCGGGGATGTAGACTGCGACACCAGACCGAGCCTATTCCCGGAGGGGACATGCGGATTCAGTCGACGATTCTCGCGTTGCTCGCCGCCGTCGCACTCGCCGCCTGCGGCGCCTCCAAGACCGAGATCAAGGAGTGCGCGCTCCCCGGCTCCACGCCCTGCGGCGGCACCTGCGTGAACCTGCAGGAGGACCAGCTGAACTGCGGGGCCTGCGGGACCGTCTGCCCGGCGGGGAAGTCGTGCGACGCCGGCGTCTGCTCGGCCACCTGCGCCGCGCCGCTGGTGAAGTGCGGGAGCGGCGCCACCTCCTTCTGCGCCAACACCCAGGCGGACAACGCGAACTGCGGCACCTGCGGGAACGCCTGCGGCGCCGGGCTGGTGTGCGCCGGCGGCACCTGCGCCCCCCCCTCCTGCCCGTCCGGCCTGACGGACTGCAGCGGCAGCTGCCGCGACCTCACGAACGACCGGGCCAACTGCGGCACCTGCGGAAACGCCTGCGGCAGCCTGGTCTGCGCCGCCGGCGCCTGCAGCGTGAGCTGCGGGCCCGGGCTGACGACTTGCGGCAGCGGCGCGGCGTCCTTCTGCGCCGACACGCTGGGAGACCCGGCGAACTGCGGCGGGTGCGGCGTCGCCTGCGCCGCCGCGGACCTGTGCGTCAGGGGCGGCTGCATCGCGCCCGCGACCGCCGTGACCTTCAGGGGCGTCCGCACCGGGGCGATCGCCATCTCCTCGCTCACGGGCTGGACGCAGTGCTACCTCGACCTCTACAGCAATCCGGGGACCGCCCTCGCCGGAGCCATCCTCAACGCCTGCAACAAGCCCTGGGTCCTCGTCGGATGCCGCGCCACGGGCGCCGTCAACCTGAACGCCGCCGCCATGGGCCACGAGTCCGACGTCTTCTTCGTGACCGGCAACTCGACATCGGGCCAGAACAAGCTCCACGTCGCGAACGGCGTCGCCTGGTACTTCGACAACAACTGGTCCATGGGCTACGTGGTTGCGGGAGACACGGCCTCGCTCAACTCCTGCGACACGGCCACGACCGGGACCGCCGCGGGGCGGGTCTGCTTCCACACCGGGATCGCGGTCGGCGGCTACCGCTGCGGCACGAACACCAGCCTCAACAGCTCCACCGCCTTCGAGCGCATCGTCTTCCACGCCGACTGAAGGGCCTCACCTCGCCGGGGGCGCGCCGCTCCGGCCCGCCGCCGGCGAGCGGCAGTCGCGCTCGATCGCCTCGAGCCGCCGCCGCATCTCGCGACCCTCCGCCGCGGCCCCGCGCTCGGAGAGGAGCGCGAGGGCGCGCCGCTGCGCCGCCGCCGCGTCGGCGCAGCGGCCCGCGGCGGCGAGCGCCGCGGCGTGCTCGCGCGCCAGTCCCGCGCTCCAGGGGGCGAGCGCCGCCGCCTGGCCCGAGAGATCGCCGGCCTCGGCGGCGCGGCCGGACGCCGCGAGGTCCCGGGCCAGGTTCGCGAGGGCCAGCGCGTTCTCGGGCGCGAGCTCGGCGGCCCGGCGGTACGCCGCCTCGCGCTCCGGCGCGGCCTCCGGGCCCCGGAGCGAGCGCGCCAGGAAGGTCCAGGCCCTCGGGTCCCCGAGGTGCGTGGCCACCGAGCGGCGCGCCGC
This sequence comes from Anaeromyxobacteraceae bacterium, assembly GCA_036555405.1. GTDB lineage: Bacteria > Myxococcota > Myxococcia > Myxococcales > Anaeromyxobacteraceae > DATBLK01. The sequence continues at coordinate 1,288 of DATBLK010000176.1, read as the reverse complement.
CGGCAGCGGGTCTCCGCCGTCGAGGTCGGCGAGCCGCTCCAGCGCCACCGGGTGATCCGCGTCGTGGCGGAGCGCCGCGGCGACCTCCGCGCGAAGGGCGCGCTCGCCCTTCGCCGGCCCCATCTCCCACAGCCCGATCCGCAGCGCGGCCACCTCGGCGGGCGGCAGCGGCCGGGCCGTCCAGGCCGCCGCGACGCGCACCTCGATCTCCCGGTCGCCGACCGGAAGCTCGCCTGCCCATTCGCGCGCCACGGCGGCGTCGAGGTCCTCGAGCGCCCCGGGACGCGCCGGGTCGAACCGGGGAAAGGCGGCGGCGAAGGCCCCCTCGACCGTCTCGCCGCGCCGGAGGCGCCCCAGGAGGTCCCGCATCGCCGCCGGGTGGCGATCCATGAGGTGCCGCACCAGCATCCACGCCGAGGCGTAGGCGTCGAGCCACGGCCCCTCCACCGGCGCCTGGCCCCAGGCGAAGAGCTCGCGCGCCGGCACGCGCCGGTAGCTGTCCCTCCGGGCCCGGCCCTGCTGGGCCTGCCTCACCGTCATCCGCCGGGCCAGGGGAACCTCGGCGAGCCCCTCCATGGTCACGGCCAGCCCCTCCGAGAGCCAGCGCGCCTGGTGGGCGAAGAGCGACGCCGCGACCGAGTGCGTGAGCTCGTGGGCCAGCACCACGCGCTGCCAGGAGCCGAAGCCGCCCGGCATCACGATGCGCGGGAGCCCGCCGGCGTCGCGGAGGAAGTACGCCGAGGCGTGGCGCGGCGCGAAGGCCTCGAACTCCTCGGTCCGGCGAAAGGCGATCACCTCGACGCGGCCCGGCGCGTCGGCGCCCCCGAGGTACAGCGACGCGAGCACGGCGCCGCGAAGCAGCTCGAGCTGCTCGACGAGCTCGCCGGCCTCGGCCTCCCCGACGTCGGTTCGCACCACGAAGTGCTCGCTCGCGAGCTCGAGCCAGCCCGCGCCGCTCGGAGGCACCCGCCCGAGCGAGGCGCAGCCCAGGCCGGCGAGGGCGAGCCAGGCGAGAGACCCCGGGCGCGGCGCGGTCACCCGCGCATCATGGAGGCAGGCCCGGGGCCGCCGCAACGGAGGGCGCGGCGCGGCGCCGCGGGCCCCACCGGGCACTCCCCCTGGCCCGCCCCGAACGGCAGGGCGTATCCTTTCCCCACGGACCCCCCGAAGGGGCGCTCTCCCGCGACGCCGGAGGCCGCCTCGCAGCCCTCGCCCGCGCCGGCCCGGGAGCGCACGGCATGCAGATCAACCTCCGCAAGGCCATGTTCGTGCTGCCGAACCTCTTCAC
>DATBLK010000166.1:0-5936 GCA_036555405.1 Anaeromyxobacteraceae bacterium | reverse complement strand
CGCGCGCGCCGCGGCCTGCCTCGCCGCGGCCCTCTCCGCCTGCTGCCCGGGCGAAGGCGCCCCCCGCTCCCGCCAGGCGCCCCTTCCGGCCTCGGCGCCCGCCGCCGCGCCCGGCGCGCCGGCCCTGCGGGTCCTCCTCGTGGGCGACCTGGGCGACGACACCTGCCAGCGCGACGCGGTCTCCCAGGGCATGGCCCGCGCCACCCGGGGCGCCGCCTTCGACCTGGCGCTGGCCCTCGGGGACAACGTCTACGACTGCGGCCCCGACCCCGCCCTTCCCGGCGCCGAGGCTTGCAGCTTCGGGCCCGACGGCGCCACCGCCGCGCCGGGCTACCGCCCGCCCGAGGACCCGGCCTACCGCCGCGCCCACGACGACGCGGTGGCGGCGCTGCTCGACCGCGCCGGCGACGCCCTGCCGGTCTGGATGGTCCTGGGCAACCACGACGTCGCCTCCGCCGGCGGCTGCGCCGTGCCTCGCCTTTCGGCCGAGGAGACCGGGCGCCGCCGCGCCTGCCTCGAGGCGTCGCGGCGCGCCCCCGGCTGGCGCATGGGCGGCCGGCACTACGCGCTCGACGCCGGGCCGGCGCGCTTCGTGGTGCTCGACTCGAACCTCCTCGTCGGGGACTACGGCGGCTTCTCCGCCGGCGACGAGGCGGCCTTCGCCCGCGCCGCGCTCGCCGGCTGCGAGGCGCGCCCCTGCTTCGTGGCGCTGCACCACCCGCCGGCGAGCGCGGGCAGCCACGGCGTCTCCCACGCTCCGGACCGGCGCGCGGCGCTCGAGGCCGAGGTCTCGGGGCTCGCCGCCGCCTTCCTCGCCGGACACGACCACGACCTCCAGCACCTGCGAACCGAGGCCGGCACCGACGTCTTCGTCTCCGGCAACGGGTCGCGGGGCCGCGGCCGCGAGCGCTTCCACAGGGTCGAGCCGCCGGGCGCCTCGCTCCTCTTCGCCTCCACCGCGTGGGGCTTCGCCACCCTCGAGGTCTGGGGGTCCGGCGCCTGGGCGCTGCGCTTCGAGAACGCTCGCGGCCGCGCGCTCCACTGCTGCCGCAGCGGCTCCGCCGCCGGCCCCTGCGTCCCCGCCCCCTGCGAGCCCGCGCCTCCTTGACCCCCCGCGAAGGACCCGCCAGCGTGTCTTGACTGGGGGGACCGCGTCATTATCATCCCGCCGAGCTTCCCCTTCCCCATGCCGCTGCGAACGCCCCTCTACGACGTACACGTCCGCGCCGGCGCTCGCCTGGTGGAGTTCGCCGGCTGGGAGATGCCGGTGCAGTACGCCGGCATCCTGGCGGAGCACGAGGCCGTCCGGACGCGCGCCGGCCTCTTCGACGTCTCGCACATGGGCGAGGTCGTCTTCCGCGGCCCGCGGGCGATGGAGGCCCTGCAGCGGCTCTTCACGAACGACCTCTCCCGCTGCGCGGTCGGCCAGGCGATGTACGGCTGCATCTGCCGCGAGACCGGCGGCATCGTCGACGACGTCGTCGCCTACCGCCGCGCCGCCGACGACGTGCTCGTCTGCGTGAACGCGGCGAACCGCACCAAGGACTTCGAGTGGCTCCGCGATCACGCCGGCGGCGCGGAGGTCGCGAACGAGTCGGACGCCTGGGCCCAGCTCGCCCTGCAGGGTCCGCGCGCCGCCGCCGTCCTCCAGAAGCTCACCGCGCTGCGTCTCGGTTCCGTCGGGACCTACCGGTTCGCCAGCGCCGAGGTGGCGGGCATCCCGTGCCTGGTGGCCCGCACCGGCTACACCGGCGAGGACGGCTTCGAGCTCTTCTGCGCCCCGGACCGCGCCACCCGGCTGTGGGAGGCCCTCCTGGAAGCGGGGGCCCCCGAGGGAGTCGCCCCGGCGGGTCTCGGCGCGCGCGACTCGCTCCGGCTGGAGGTGGCCTACCGGCTCTACGGCAGCGACATGGACGACGGCGCGACGCCGCTCGAGGCCGGCCTGGCCTGGGTGGTGAAGTTCGACAAGGGAGAGTTCGTGGGCCGGGAGGCGCTGGTCCGGCAGCGCGAGGGAGGGCTCACCCGCAAGCTGGTGGGCTTCACGCTCACCGACCCCGGCATCCCCCGCCACGGCTACCCGGTGCTCCGCGACGGAAAGCCCGCGGGCGTGGTGACCAGCGGCACGAAGTCGCCGACGCTGCACCTCTCCATCGGGCTCGCCTACGTGCCGCCGGCCCTCGCCGCCGAGGGTTCCGCGTTCGCGGTCGAGATCCGCGGCCGGGCGGCCGCCGCCCGGGTGGTGAAGACGCCGTTCTATCAACGGAAGAAGGGCGACACATGAACGTCCCCGACGACCTGAAGTACACCCGCGAGCACGAGTGGTGCCGCGTCGAGGGCAGCCGCGCCCTCGTCGGCATCACCGACCACGCGCAGGACCAGCTCGGCGACATCGTCTATCTGGAGCTGCCGGACGTCGGCGACGCGGTCCGCAAGGGCGAGGCCTTCGGGGTCGTCGAGTCGACGAAGGCCGTCTCCGACATCTTCGCGCCCGTGACCGGCAAGGTCGTCGAGGTCAACGACCCGCTGTCCGAGTCCCCGGAGACCATCAACGAGGACCCGTACGAGGAGGGCTGGCTCATCCGGGTCGAGATCTCCGATCCCGCCGAGCTCGGCGACCTCCTCGACGCCGCCGGCTACCGCAAGTTCGTCGAGGACGAGGCCGAGTAGCCCGGCCCGCCGGCCCGGGTCGCCCGGGAGCCGCGGGCCGCACAGCGGGAGGACCGAGTGCGCTACCACCCCCACACGGCGGAGGACGTGCGCGAGATGCTCGCGGCCGTCGGCGCCGAGAGCCTGGAGGCGCTCTTCCGCTCCATTCCCGCCTCCCTGCAGCTCCGCCGGCCCCTCGACCTGCCCCCGGCGGCCGACGAGATCGCGCTCCTGGCCGAGTTCCGGCGACTCGCCGCCGCCAACGCGGTGGAGCACCCGCCCTTCATCGGCGCCGGCGCCTACCCGCACCACGTCCCGGCGGCAGTCGACCAGCTCCTGCTCCGCGGCGAGTTCTTCACCGCCTACACGCCCTACCAGCCCGAGATCTCCCAGGGCACCCTCCAGGCGCTCTTCGAGTGGCAGACCTTCGTGGCGCTGCTCACCGGGCTCGAGGTCGCGAACGCCTCGATGTACGACGGCGCCACCGCCATGGCCGAGGCGGCGCTCATGGCCGCCCGGCTCACCGACCGCCGGCGCATCGTGGTCTCGGCGGCGGTGCACCCCGACTACCGCCGGGTGCTCGCCACCGCCCTCGCCGCCACCGGCGACGAGATCGTCGCCGTCCCCTGGCGCGAGGACGGGCGCATCGATCTCGCGGCGCTGGAGCGGGCCGTGGACGGGCGCACCGCCGCAGTCATCGTCGGCTACCCGAACTTCCTCGGGGTGGTGGACGCGCTCCCCGAGGCCGCGGCCCTGGCCCGGAAGGCGGGCGCCATCCCGGTGTCGGTGACCTCGGAGGCCGTGGCGCTCGGCCTCCTGAAGGCGCCGGGCGCGCTCGGCGCCGACGTCGCGGTGGGGACGATGCAGAGCTTCGGCGCCGGCCTCCAGTTCGGCGGGCCCGCGGCCGGCTTCTTCGCCATCCGCGAGGCCTTCGTGCGGCAGATGCCGGGCCGGGTCTGCGGCGCCACCCTGGACAAGCGCGGGCGCCGCGGCTTCGTGCTCACCCTCTCCACCCGCGAGCAGCACATCCGGCGGGAGCGCGCCACCTCCAACATCTGCACCAACGCCGGCCTGATGGCGCTCGCCGCCACCATCCACCTCGCGCTCCTCGGCAAGCACGGCCTGGCCCGCCTGGCCCGCCTGAACCACGACCGCGCCCGCCTGCTCCGCGACGCCCTGGGCGCCGCCGGCGTCCGCCCCCGCTTCTCCGGCCCGGTCTTCAACGAGATGGCCTTCGAGGTCGGCGACGCGGAGGAGGTGGTGGCCCGGCTGGCGAAGCGGGGCATCGCCGCCGGCGCACCGCTCTCCCGCTGGTTCCCCGACGACCCCTCGCTCCGCGGCGCGCTCCTGTGCGTCGCCACCGAGCTCCACAGCCCCGAGCTCATCGAGCTCTTCGCCCGGTCGGTGCGGAGGTAGCCATGGCGAACCCCACCGGCTGGAAGCCCAGCGTGGAGCGGCAGGCGGGCGGCGGCGAGGGCTCCGACGTCGGGGCCGGCGGCGCCACCCGCGGCCTGGCCTTCGAGGAGCCGCTCCTCTTCGAGCACCCCCCCTCGACCCGGAGCGGCGCCTCGCTGCCGGAGCCGTCGGGGCGCCACGACCCGGCGCGGGATATCCCCCCGGAGCTCCTCGGCGGCGAGGTGGAGGGGATGCCGGCGCTCTCCGAGCTCGACGTGGTGCGCCACTTCACGCACCTCTCCGCCTGGAACCACGGCATCGACACCGGCTTCTACCCGCTCGGCTCCTGCACGATGAAGTACAACCCGAAGTCGAGCGAGGCCCTGGCGCGCCTCCCCGGCTTCGCCATGGCCCACCCGCTCCTCCCGGCCGAGATGTGCCAGGGGGCCCTGGAGCTCATGTGGCGCCTGGAGCGGGCGCTCTCGGAGATCTCGGGGTTCGCCGCCACCACCCTGGCGCCCGCCGCCGGCGCCCACGGCGAGCTCACCGGCGTGATGATGATCCGGGCGTTCCACGTGGCCCGGGGCAATGCCCGGAAGAAGATCCTCGTCCCCGACACCGCGCACGGCACGAACCCGGCCACCGCCGCGCGGAACGGCTACCAGACCGTCGAGGTGAAGAGCGGCCCCGACGGACGGCTCCACCCCGAGGCGGTCCGGGCGGCGATGGACGAGGACGTCGCCGCCATCATGATCACCAACCCCAACACCCTCGGGATCTTCGAGACCCACATCGCCGAGATCGCCGCCGTCCTCCACGAGAAGGGCGGCCTGGTCTACGGCGACGGCGCGAACCTGAACGCGCTCGTCGGCGTGGCCCGGCCGGGCGACATGGGCTTCGACGTCATGCAGTTCAACCTCCACAAGACCTTCGCCACGCCCCACGGCGGCGGCGGGCCGGGCTCGGGGCCGGTGGCGGTGAAGGAGCCCCTCGTCCCCTTCCTCCCGCTGCCGGTGGTCGCCAAGGAGGGCGCCGCCTGGCGGCTCGTCTCCGAGCCGCGCGAGCGCCCCCAGTCCATCGGGCGGGTCCGCGAGTTCCACGGCAACATGGGGATGTTCGTCCGCGCCTGGGCCTTCATCCGGGAGCTCGGGCCGGACGGCCTCAGGCGCTGCTCCGAGCTGGCGGTCCTGAACGCGAGCTACGTGCGGGAGAAGCTCCGGGACGTCTTCCACCTCCCCTACGACACCGACTCGCTCCACGAGGTCGTGTTCACGGACAAGCTCCAGGCGGCCTCCGACGTCACCACCATGGACGTCGCCAAGCGCCTCATCGACCACGGCTTCCACCCGCCCACCGTCTACTTCCCGCTCGTCGTCCACGGGGCGATCATGATCGAGCCCACCGAGAGCGAGTCGAAGGAGACGCTCGACCGCTTCGTCGCCGGCATGCGCGCCATCGCCGAGGAGGCGCGCACCGACGCCGAGGGGCTCAAGGCCTCGCCGCGCAAGCCGGTGCGAGCGCGCCTCGACGAGGTGCGCGCGGCGCGGAAGCCGGTGCTTCGCTGGAAGCCCGGGATGAAGGTCGAGTAGGGGCCGCCCGTGCCCGTCTCGCGGGCGTTCCTGCAACACGCCCTCGACCTGCTCGCGCCGGGCGGGCCCGTCCAGGCGCGCCCGATGTTCGGCGGCTACGGCCTGTTCCACCGCGGGGCGATCTTCGGCCTCCTCGACGACGACGAGCTCTACCTCAAGACCGACGACGCCAACCGCCGGGCCTTCGTCGACGCCGGCTGCCGCCAGTGGGTCTACCCGAGCCCCAAGGGGCCCATGCCCACGTCCTACTACCGCCCCCCGGACGCGGCGATGGAGGACCCCGAGGAGATGGTCCCCTGGGCTCGC
>DATBLK010000160.1:0-5422 GCA_036555405.1 Anaeromyxobacteraceae bacterium | reverse complement strand
CTCTCCCTGCAGGCCCCACTGCGCGATCCGCTTCATCACCGTGCTCTTGGCGATCCGGAGCTCGCGCACCACCGCGGCGCGCTTGCCCCGGTGGCGCCGCAGGGAGAGCCGGATGGTCTCGCGCTCGACCTCCTCCATCGTGAGCCCGCGCAGGAAGAGGGTGTCGTCGTCGCTGCCGGCCCCGGGCGCGTCGCGCACGTCCTCGAGGACCACCGCCGACGGCGGCACCTCCAGCCCCTCGCCGCGGAACAGGAGCGCCCGCTGCACCACGTTGCGGAGCTGGCGGACGTTCCCCGGCCAGTCGTAGGCCTCGAGCCTGGCCCGGGCCTCGTCGCTCCAGCGGAGGGGGAGCCCGCGGGGTGCGCCGCGGGACAGGAAGTGGTCGGCGAGGGCGGCGACGTCGCCCCGCCGCCGGCGCAGGGGCGGGATGGTGACCGGGACGACGAACAGCCGGTAGTAGAGGTCCTCGCGGAACCTCCCGGCGCGCACCCGGGCGCGGAGGTCGCGGTGCGTGGCCGCCACCACCCGCACGTTCACGTGGAAGGGCCGGGTGGCGCCGACGCGCTTCACCTCGCCCTGCTCCAGGGCCCGGAGGAGCTTGGGCTGCAGGTCGAGCGGCAGCTCGCCGATCTCGTCGAGGAAGAGCGTGCCGCCGTCGGCCTCCTCGAAGGCCCCCTTCCGCAGCCGGTCCGCGCCGGAGAAGGCGCCCTTCTCGTGGCCGAAGAGCTCGCTCTCGATGAGCGTGGCGGCGATGGCCGAGCAGTTGACCGGGATGAAGGCCCCCTCGCGCCGCCCCGACATCCGGTGGAGCGCCCGGGCCACCAGCTCCTTGCCGGTGCCGGTCTCGCCCAGCACCGCCACCGGCGCGTCGCTCGGGGCCACCCGCTCCAGGAGCTCGAACACCTGGCGCATGGCCGCGTCGCCGGAGAGCATGCCCTCGAAGGTCGAGGGCGGGGGCGAGGGGTCGCCGGCCTCGAGGACCACCTCGGTCTCCCCCAGGGTGGCGGTCGTGCCCGGGATCCACTCCGTGTCGACGACCCGGGCGCCGCCCAGGAAGGTGCCGTTCGTCGAGCCCAGGTCGCGGAGGTGGAAGCGGCCGCCGCGGCGCTCCACGCGGAGGTGGCGCGCCGAGACGAACCCGTCGTCGAGGGCGACGTCGCAGGCCGGGTCCTTCCCCAGCACCAGCGCCTCGGGGAGGTTGAGCACGCGCTCGCGCCCCTTCTCCCGCACCCGGAGGCGCGCCGGTTGCACCGGCGGCTCGCTGCGGCGCGGGTGCACCGCGGTGGCCCCGCCGCTGCGGGTCTCGCCGGCCTCCTCCGGCGGCGCCTCGCGGAAGAGGGCCCGGAACGGGCCGAGGGCGAACTCGCCGCCGTCGGCGAGCCGCGACTCGGCGGGGTCGCTCCCCTCGGCGGCGCCCGCAGAGCGGTCGACGAGCCAGAAGCCGTCGGCGCGGCGCTCCACCACCGCGTGCACCCGCGAGACCGCGCCGTCGGGGAGGGAGACGTCGCACCCGGGCGACCGGCCCAGCGAGGTCCGCTCGCCCAGGGTGACGCGGAGGAGCTCCTCGCCGTGGCGGAAGAAGGCCAGCTCGGCCATCGGCCTAACCTAGACGCGCCGCTCCCGGGGGACACGCCGCGTATGGGGTGGACCCGGGGTGGTCCGCCCGGGGGACGACGGCCGGGTCCATGCGACGGCCCTCCCGGAGTGGCGGCCCGGCGGCCGGCGCGGGACGAGCCCCCGCCCTGCCGGACCTCGCAACCTGACCGCGAATCGCGCGCGGTCGTTCAGCCGCGGGCCAGGGCCTCGAAGTCGGCGCGGCCCTTGAGGCGGTCGAACATGGGGTCGGAGGCGAGCCAGCCCCGCACCTTGGCGGGATCGGCGGAGAGCGCCCGGCCCAGCGCCTCGAGCGCGGTCTCGGGGCGGTCCCAGAGCGCGTAGAGCGCGGCCGCGTTGTAGTTCAGCAGGAGGTCGTCGGGGCGAAGCTCGCGGGCCCGCGCGTAGGCGCGCTCCGCCTCGGCGTAGAAGCCCTTCTGCGCGTAGCAGATGCCGAGGTCGAGGTGGGCCTCGAAGCTCACGGGCTCGAGGCGGACCGCCTCCTTCAGGTGGGCGATGGCTCCGCGGTAGTCGCCCTCGTCCATGAGCAGCGCCGCGAGCTCGTGCCGGGCGAGCGGGTCCTGCGGCTCGAGCCGGACGGCCTCCTCGATCTCGCGCCGCGCCTCCTCGACCTCCCCCTGGTCGGCGAGCGCCAGGCCGAGGTGGAGGTGGGCGTCGGCGGCCTCCGGCTCGAGCGCGATGGCCTCGCGGTACTCCGCCACCGCCATCAGCGGCGCGTGGGCGGCGAGGAAGCCGGCCATGCCGTAGTGGGCGTCGGCGCTCTGGGGCTCGAGCGAGAGGGCCGCGAGGTGCTCGGCCAGCGCCTCCCGCCACTGCTTCTTCTCGGCGTAGACCGAGGCCAGGCTGTCGTGGGCCCGGGCCGAGCCGGGGTCGATGGCGATGGCCTTCTGGAACTCGCGGATCGCCTCGTCGAGCCAGCCGCGCTCGGCGAGCTCGATGCCGCGGGCGTTGTGCGCCTCCGCCGCCGCGCTGCGATCGCCGTCGCCGGTCACGCCCGGAGTCTACCGGTCCCGCCGGCGTCCGGGAAAGCCGCGCCGCGGAGGGCAATCCGTTGACGGCCGGGCCGCGGGGCGCCATCCTCACGCGCCCCGCATGGCCCTCTACACGCCGCTCCGGCCCGACGAGCTCGCCGAGGTCCTCGCCGCCTGGGGCCTGCCTCCCCCGGAGCGGGCGCTGCCCGAGCCCAAGGGAAGCGTGAACACCAACTACCACCTCTGGTCGGCCGGGCGGCGCTGGTTCCTCCGGCTGAACGAGGGCAAGAGCGCCGGCGACGTCGCCTTCGAGGCGGCGGTCCTCCGCTTCCTCGAGGAGCAGGGGTTCCCCTCGGCGCGCCTCCTCCCCACGGCGCGGGGCGAGCCCTTCGCCCTGGCCCGGGGGCGCCCGGCCATGCTCTTCGCCTTCGTCGCCGGCGACGAGCTGCAGCGCGCCGACGTGACCGCCGAGCACTGCCGCGAGGTCGGCACCCTGCTCGGCCGGCTCCACGCGCTGGCGGGCCGCTTCCCCGAGGCGCGGGCGAACCCCTACGGGCCGGAGCGCGTCGAGGGCTGGGTGCGCGAGCTCGAGCCCGACGGCGGCGGCGACGCCGAGGTGCGCCCCTGGGTGCCGCTGCTCCGCGACGAGCTGGAGCGCGCCCGCTCGCTTCCCCCGGCGCCCGCGGGTCTGGTCCACGGCGACCTCTTCCTCGACAACGTCCTCTGGTCGGGCGGCGCGGTGGCGGCGCTCCTCGACTGGGAGATGAGCTGCGTCGACGCCTTCGCCTACGACCTCGCCGTCTGCCTGAACGCCTGGTGCTACGGGAGCCGCTACGAGCCGGCGCTGGCGTCGGCGCTGCTCGGCGGCTACCGCGGCAGCTTCCAGCTGGACGCGGCCACGGCCGCGGCGGTCTACCCCCACGCCCGCTACGTGGCCCTCCGTTACACCGCCTCCCGCGTCCACGCCTTCCACCTCGCCGAGCTGGGCGCCGACCGGCTCGCCTGGAAGGACTGGACGCGCTACCGCGACCGGCTGGTGGCGCTCCGGGAGATGGGGGAGGGGCGGTTCCGGGCGCTCGCCGGCCTGTAGGGCTCAGAGCCCGGAGGCGATGCGCCAGCCGGCCTTCTCGCGCACCAGCACGACGCGGCTCACGTCGGTCTGCGCCTTCGGCACCTCTCCGCCCCGCGTGGTGATGCGGTAGCGGGCGTCGAAGCGCAGGAAGGCCTCTGCCCGGTCGCCGTCCACGCGGACGTCGTTGACGCGGACGTCGAAGCGCACCGAGGCGAGCCGGCCGAGGTCCTGGGGCAGGACCTTCTCCAGGGTGGTCCGGTCGAGGTCGTCGGCCGGATCGGGCGTGCCCGCGTCGTCGAAGTAGCCCCCCGAGACCAGGGCCAGGACCGCGGCCGGGTCGCGCCGCTCCACCGCCTGGCGGTATCGGTCGAGGAGTCCGACGATGGCGCGGGTGTCGGCGGTGTCCGGGATCTCCGTCCCCGGGATCCGGCGCGGGGAGCAGCCCGCGAGCCCGGTGAGCAGCGCGGCGGCGAGGAGCGAGCGGGTCGCGGACATGGGCCTTCAAAACCACGGCGCCGTGGCCCCGTCAACTGCGCGCCACCTGCCCCTTGCCGCCCGGAGGCGGCGCCCGTAGAGTCCGCGCGTGCCGGGGCCGGCCTTCGAGGCGATCCGCGACTTCTTCGAGCGCGCGCAGGTGGCGCGGCGGGCGACGCGCCCCCTGGCGGCCGACGCCGAGGTGGCCCTCGACCTCGCCGGGGGCCCGGCGCGCTTCTCGATGGAAGGCGGGCGCGCGGCGGTGGCCGACGGCCCGGCGCGCGACCCCGACTTCACCCTCGCCATCCCCGACCAGGCCGCGGCCCGCCTCACGGGCCTCGTCGGCGCCGACGCGGGCACCGTGGGCATCGAGTTCTTCCAGCTGCTCCTCGACCGGGCCCCGGATCGGCGGATCCGCGTCCGCATCCACGCCTCGACGGCGCGGCTCCTCGGGCGCGGCTACCTCGGCGTGGTGGCGCTCGGCGGCCTCTCGCTCGCGGTGTGGCTGGTGAAGCGCGGGGTCGCGAACCCGAGGTCGGCGATCGAGAGGCTGAGGGGGAGGTAGCCGAGGTCGGGGCCGCCGCCGGCCGCTCATTCGGCCGGCCCGCGGTGCTCCCGCTCCTCGAACTCGCACCTCCGCGCCGCGTCCTCGATCCGCTCCCTCTCCGCTTCCCCCCGCGTCTGCCCCGCCAGCGCCCGCAGCGCGCTCGCGCCCGCCGCGCGGTCGCCGGCCGCGCAGGCCGACTCGCCGGCGAGGCGCCGGGCCTCGGCTCCCGTGGCGGGGTCGGGCAGCAGGCCGGCCTCCAGCCCCTCCAGCCGCTCCCGGGCGCGGCGGCCGTCGCCGCGCGCCAGCGCCGCCCGCGCGTCCAGGTAGCGCGCCAGCGGGTGGTCGGAGGCGGCGAGGAGCGCCCCCGCCGCGACCGGGTCGCCGCCGCCCAGGAGCCAGGGCGCGACGGCGCGCGCCAGCGCCGGGTCGGCGGCGGCGGCGCGCTTCGCGGCGATCAGCCGCGCCTCGGCGCCGGGCGGCGCCAGCGCCGAGGCGGAGCGGTAGCGCTCGCCGGCCGCGGCGCCGTCGCCGGCCGCGAGCGCCAGGTCGCCGAGGGAGGCCCAGAGGCGCGACCGCAGCGCCGCCTGGCCGCCCGCGATCTCGGCGCGCCCCAGGGCCTCGAGGTACAGCGCCGCCGCCCGGGCGGGGTCGCGCCCGCGCCAGGCGTCGCCGGCGCGAGCGAGCGGCGAGGGGTCCCCGCCCGACAGGCGCGAGACGCGGCGGAGCGCCGCCTCGGCCTCCTCG
>DATBLK010000159.1:0-19978 GCA_036555405.1 Anaeromyxobacteraceae bacterium | reverse complement strand
GGAACAGCCGCGCCCGCCTCGAGAAGCGGACCAAGACCCTCGTCGAGAAGGTCGTCCCGGTGCACCCGCTGCTCGCGGGCATCCTCGAGCGCTGGCGCGCCGAGGGCTGGGGCCGCTACGTCGGGCGCGCGCCGAAGCCGGAGGACCTCATCGTGCCGTCCGAGCTCGGCCGCCTGAAGAACGCCTCCCACTCGAACCGGCAGTTCCAGGACGACGTGCGGCGCCTGGGCCTGGCGACCAAGGACGGCCAGGAGGTCCACCGGACGCACTACGAGACGCGGGCCACCTTCCGGTCGCTGGCGCTCGCCGGCGGCGCCGTGCGCGAGGACCTCGACCTCATCACGCACCCGTCGCCGCGCCAGGCCTCCGACCTCTACACGCGGCTCGACGAGGTGTGGCCGCTGCTCTGCCGCGCGGTCGAGTGCGTCCAGGTCGCGCCGAGGGAGAACGCGCCTGTCACCTCCGGGCTATCGCAGGCCGTGTCGCAGTCCACAGGCGAAATGCCCGTGGCTGGCGCCGCCGGAACGGGAAAGGCCCCAAGGCGCGAGACCTTGGAGCCTTCCGGTGCGGTGTCGCAGGTGGCGCGCGATACAGGATTCGAACCTGTGGCCTTCGGCTCCGGAGGCCGACGCTCTATCCAGCTGAGCTAATCGCGCTCGAGGGCGTGTGTAGTGCAGGGGCGCGGGGAAGGCAAGGGGTCGCGAGCCCCGCCGGCGGGAGGGCTCGCTCGCAGGTCCCGCCGGCCGGCGGGCGCCGTCACTCCGCGGCGGCGCACGCCTGCTGTGCGCCGAGGGCGCAGGCCTGGCGGAGCAGCTCCGCCGCCCGGTCGCGGTCGGCGGCGACGCCCAGGCCGGTCCGGTAGAGGGCGCCGAGCGCGGCGCAGGAGGCGCCGCTCCTCAGGCGGCAGCCGGCCTGGTAGAGGCGCGCCGCTCGCGACGGGCTGGGCTCGACCTCCTGGCCCCTCTCGTAGGCCAGCCCGACGCCGTAGCAGTCGGCGCCCGAGCCGGCGTCGCAGGCCGCCTCGGCGAACTCGCGGGCCTTGCGGGCGTCGCGCGCGACCGAGTCCCCGGTCCGGTGGATGACGGCGGCGCTGCGGCAGGCGGCGGCGTCGCCGGCGCGGCACATCGGCTCCACGATGCGGAGCGCCGCCGCCCCGTCCTCCGGCCCGATCCGCCCCAGGGACAGCGCCGCCGCCCCCTCGTTGCAGGCGAGGCGCGCCTGGTCGCGGCGGGGCCCCTCCTTCGCCGGCGGACACCCCCGGGCCAGGAGGGCGCGCACGCGCTCCGCATCGGGCGCCGGCAGGGCGAGCTCGGCGCGCGCCGCCTCGGCGCAGGCGTCGGCCCGGCCCGCGTCGCAGGCCCGTCCGGCCAGGGCCGCGCCCTCCGCGATCTCCCGCCCCCCCTGGGCGCCGTCGAGGACCACCTGGGCGGCGCGCGCGCAGACGTCGGCGGCCCCGGACCGCTCGCAGGCGGCGCGCAGCAGCGAGGCGGCCGTTCCCGGCGACCCCTGGGACAGGTACCCCTCGGCGCCCGCGAGGCAGGTCGGTCCGTCGCCGCCCTCGCAGGCGGCTCGCGCCAGCTCGGCGGAGCGCGCCGGGTTCCGGGTGCGCAGGCGGGTCACCAGCGCCGCGCAGGTCCCCGCCACCCCGCGGGCGCAGGCGTCCTCGAGGAGCTGCGTCGCCTCGGCGTCGTCGCGGGCCTCGGCCTCGTCGCGCACCAGCGCCGCCGCCAGCAGGTCGCAGCCCTCGCGCGCGCCGGCGTCGCAGGCGCGCCGCAGCAGGGCGGCGCCCGCCTCGGCGTTCCGGGCCACGCCCCTGCCCTCGAGGAGCAGCGCGCCGCCGCGGGCGCAGGCCCGGGGAGCCGAGAGGTCGTCGGCGCGGCAGGCCCGGTCGTAGAGCGGCACCGCCGAGGAGGGCAGGCCGGCGGCGACGTATGCCTCGGCGGCCTGCAGGCAGGCAGGCTTCTCGCCGAGGTCGCAGGCCTGCTCGAAGGCGCCGGCGGCGCGCCCCGGGTCGGGCGGCGTGGCCTCCCGCAGCAGCGTCCCGAGCTGGGCGCACGCGGCGCCGTCTCCGCCGCCGCACCTCGCGCGGCAGGCCTCGGGATCGGCGCAGGTCGGCCCCGCGGCGCCGGGCCGGGAGCGCGGCGCGAGGCCGTGCGCCACCCGCCAGGCGTCCCGCAGCTCGCTCCCGACCTGGCGCAGCGCCGCCGCCAGCCCGGCCTCGCCCACCGGCGCCGAGGCCCGGGCCAGCACCGCCGCGGTGCGCGCGTCGAGGATCCGCCCCGAGACCTCGAGGGCGCCTCCCACCCGGCCGACCGATCCCGCGACCACCGCCTCCGCGCCCAGGGCGCTGCCGGTCTCGGTGACGCAGGCGGGCCCGGTGCAGCCCAGGATCTGGCGCTGCCGCTCGAGCCCCATGACGGCGGCGACGTCCCGGAGCGTGGAGAGCTTCCAGGCCTGGGAGTCCTGGAGGCTCCCGGCGAAGACCTCGGTGAGCGCGGCGGCGTCGGCGCCTTCGACCCCCGGGGCGACCTCGACGTCGAGGACCGCCACCTTTGCGGGCGCCGGCGCCGCGGCGAGCGCCGAGAGGAGGAGGATCGCAGGGAGGGACACGGTCTTCCCGGCCGGTGCCGCAAGATAGTGTGGCCGGGCGCGCGCCGACAAGCAGGCGAAGGTCCGGAAACCGCAGGAGAAGCGATGCGGCGTGTCGTCCCAACGGGCCTTGAAAGGGGCGCCCCCGACGTGGTAGGTGCTCCGCCCCGATGCTCCAGATCCACTCGACCGAGGAGCTGCTCAAGCTCGTCGCCCTGGGATCGGCGGCCGCGGCTGCGGCCATCATCCTCTGGTACCTGTTCCGGCGGCCGCACCTCCACCGGCCGACCAAGGTGCTCCTGCTCATCGGCCTCGGCGTCCTCCCCGGCGTGGTCTCGCTCACCGGGAACATCGCCGGCTTCGAGTACACGCTCTCGCGGCCCTTCTGCGGCTCCTGCCACGTCATGAGCCCCTACCTGCGGGACGCCGAGGACCCCGAGTCGAAGAGCCTCGCCGCCATCCACAGCCGCAACCACCGGTTCGGCGAGAACAGCTGCTACAACTGCCACGCCGACTACAAGATGTTCGGCGCCGTCACCACCAAGCTGAACGGCATGCGGCACCTCTTCAAGTACATCACCGACTACGCCAACACCGGGCCGGACGGCGAGGGCGGTCCGACCATCAAGCTCTACAAGCGCCACGACCTGGAAGAGAAGCGGATGACCGAGGAGGCCTTCAACGCGCACATGAACGGCATCTGCATGCAGTGCCACTCGACCCGGTCGGCCATCTGGGTCGAGAAGCACGGCGACTTCGCCGACGGGCTGCGCGCCTTCCAGGCGGTCTGCATCGACTGCCACAGCGACATCCACCCGCTGGCCCTGTCTCGCAGGGTCGCCGCCGGGAAGGAGGCCGCGAAGTGAAGTTCCTCCAGGTGAAGACCCTGGTGTTCTTCTCCGGCGTGGCCACGCTGGTGGCGCTGGCGATGATGTCGATCTCGATCCTATACCCGAAGCCCCTGCTCCTCGTCCTGGCGATGAGCCTGGGTCAGGGGATCGGCATCCTCTCGCTGGCCCTCTACCTCCTTGCCATCGCCCTCGACCTCCAGAGCGGCTCGGCCTTCGCGTCGCTGCCGGAGTCGGAGGTCGCGCCCGAGCCCGAGGAGCAGCAGCCCGGGCCCGGGGAGTAGGACCGATCGCCAGGGGAATTCGAGAGGGAGGTTCGAGCATGTACGGGACCATCAGGCGCTACAAGGTGAGCAAGTCCAGGGAGCTCGCCGATCGGGTGAACGCGCAGTTCATCAACATCGTGCGCAAGGTGCCCGGCTTCATCTCCTACATCGCCATCGACGAGGGCGACGGCTGGTGGGCCTCGGTGAGCCTCTTCGAGACCAGGGAGGGGATCATCCAGTCGGACAAGGCGGCGGCGGACTGGGTGAAGGCCAGCGCCTCGGACCTCGTGTCCGGGAGCCCGGAGATCACGGCCGGCCTCGTCGTCGTGAAGTGACCGCGCCGCGGACCGCCTTCCCGGCCGGCGCCCGCGAAGGACCGCCCCGGCGGGGGCCTTTGCGTCTTGCCCCAAGGTCGCGGGACTGCTAACTACAGCAGCCGAGGGCAGGCGGGAGGGCGTATGGCGGTGAGGGCCATCGCGATCGAGGACGACGAGGCGGTCGCGCGCCTCATCGCTCAGGTTCTTTCCTCGCACGGGTTCGAGGTGTGCGGCACGGCCGCAACCGGCGAAGAGGGCCTCGAGCTCGCCCGCAGGGTGAAGCCGGACGTCGCCCTCATCGACCTCGGCCTCCCCAAGATGAGCGGCGAGGACGTGATCGTCGCCCTCCGCAAGGAGCTCCCCAAGACCTCCTGCATCGCCCTCACGGCCGTCGACATCCCCGCCCGGGTCCTCGCGGCCCTCAAGGCCGGGGCCGCCGGGTACATCCTCAAGCCCTTCCACGCCTCGGACATCACGAAGGGTGTCGAGGACGTCCTCTCCGGCGTCGCCGCTCCCATCAGCCCGCGCGCCGCCAAGGTGCTCCTCGCCGAGCTCCGCGGCGACCCGCCGGACCAGCGGCACGGGCCCGCCCTGTCCAAGCGCGAGCTCGAGGTCCTGGAGCTCCTCGTCCACGGCCACACCTACGCCGACGTGGCGCAGGCGCTGGGAATCGCCGAGGGCACGGTCCAGACCTACGTGAAGCGCATCTACGAGAAGCTCGACGTCTCGACGAAGGCCGAGGCGGCGCTGATCGCCGTGGCCCGCGGCCTCGTCCGGCCCTGACCGCCGCCTTCGCGGCCACATGACCCGCGGCGCCTTGACTCCGGGGGCTCGGTCCCTATAATGACGCCCTTTCACTCGCCGGTGTAGCAGCGCAAATGCGCGTGAACATTGAAGAAATCAAAGAAGAAGGCGGGCTCGACCGCGCCTGGGACCTGACTCGCGAGCAGCTCGACGAGATGGTCCGCGGCGACAGCGCGGGCTACCGGGCGAGGGCGCCGGCGCACGTCGAGGCCCACCTCGAGAGGGTGAGCCGCCGCGTGCTCCTCTCCGCGCGCTCCCGCGCCGCCCTCGGGGCTCCCTGCGGGCGGTGCCTCGCTCCCACCGACGTCGCCGTGCCGGTCGAGTTCCAGATCACGCTCGTCCCCGCGAAGGAGGCCCCGGAGCCGGAGGCGCGGGGCGAGGACCGCCCCCGCTCCAGGGCGGTGGCGAGCTTTCGCCCCGAGGCCGCCGACGAGGAATCCTACGCCGGGCGCGAGATCGACCTCGACCCCATCGTCCGGGAGCAGATCCTGCTGGCGCTGCCCGGCTACCCGCTGTGTCGCGAAGGCTGCAAGGGGCTGTGCCCGGTCTGCGGCCAGGACCGGAACGAGCGGGAGTGCGGCTGCCAGCGCCGCGAGCCCGACCCGCGCTGGGCCGGGCTCGAGAAGTACCGGGAGAGGAAGTAACCGTCCGTCTGGAAGGAGAACGCCGTGGGTCTGCCCAAGAAGCGCACCAGCTCGATGCGTCGCGACCGCCGCCGCGCCGCGAACTTCAAGATCAAGCCGGCGAACGTCACCCTGTGCCCGAAGTGCAAGGAGCCGGTGCTCTCGCACCGCGCCTGTCCGTCCTGCGGCACGTACAAGGGCGAGCAGGTCACCGCGGGCGAGTGAGCCGCGATGGGCCGCACCGCTCCGGTCGCCGTGGACGCGATGGGCGGGGACCACGCCCCGGGGGCGGTGGTCCAGGGCGCCGTCGCCGCCGCGCGGAAGGGGACCGCGGTGGTGCTGGTGGGGCCGGAGGCGCGCGTTCGCTCCGAGCTGGCGCGCCACCGCGCCGGCCAGGCCCTTCCGCTCGCGGTGCACCACGCGGGCGAGGTGGTGGCGATGGACGACCACCCCGGCCAGGCGATGCGGCGCAAGAGGGACAACTCCATCCGCGTCTGCTTCGAGCTGGTCCGCGGCGGCGAGGCCTGCGGCATGGTCTCGGCCGGCAACTCCGGCGCGGTGATGGCGGGCGCGGTCCTGGTCCTGGGGCGCATCGGCAAGGTGGAGAGGCCGGCCATCATCACCGTCCTCCCGACGCTCACCGGGCGGCCCAGCATCATGCTCGACGGCGGCGCCAACGTGGACTGCAAGCCGGTGCACCTCCTCCAGTTCGGGCTCATGGGAGAGGTCTTCTCGCGGCGGGTGCTGGGGGTCCACCGGCCCCGGGTGGCGCTGCTCTCGAACGGCGAGGAGCCCTCCAAGGGCACCGAGCTCACCCGGGCGGCCGCGGAGGCGCTTTCCCGGGCGCCCATCGACTTCCGCGGCTACTGCGAGGGGCGCGATCTGCTCACGGGCGAGGTGGACGTCATCGTCACCGACGGCTTCACCGGCAACGTGGCGCTGAAGAGCATGGAGGGGACTGCCCGGGTGGTGGGCGAGTTCGTGAGGCAGGCGCTGCGCTCCTCGACCGCATCCAAGATCGGCGGGCTCCTCGCCAAGAGCGCCCTCCAGGAGCTCAAGCGCAAGATCGACTGGCGCGAGATCGGCGGCGCCCCGCTGGTGGGCGTCGACGGCGTGGGCTTCATCAGCCACGGCCGCTCCGACGCCCTGGCGATGGAGAACGCCATCCGCCGCGTGCGCGCCGCGGCCGAGGCGCACTACACCGGCGAGATCGCCGAGGCGGTGGGCCGCACCGCGGCCCTGCTCGCCGGGCGGCCGGGCGAGGCCTCGCCACCGAACCCGCGGCGCGCGGCGGCGCGCCCCGAAGCCTGAGAGGAGACGCGATGCGCTCCAGGATCGTCGGAACCGGTTCCCACGCGCCCAGCCGGGTGCTCACCAACGCCGAGCTCGAGAAGATGGTCGACACCAGCGACCAGTGGATCGTCGAGCGCACCGGCATCCGGGAGCGCCGCGTGGCCGCCCCGGAGGAGGCCACCAGCGACCTGGCCTTCGCCGCGGCCGGGAAGGCGCTGGCCATGGCCGGCGTCGACCCCGCGGACCTCGGCATCATCGTGGTGGGAACGGTGACGCCGGACATGCCCTGGCCGGCGGCCGCCGCCGTCCTCCAGGGGCGCCTCGGGAACAAGAAGGCCTTCGCCTTCGACGTCTCCGCGGCCTGCGCCGGCTCGATGTACGCGCTCTCCATCGCCGACCGCTACGTCTCCAGCGGCCAGGTGCGCAACGCGCTGGTGGTGGGCGCCGACTGCCTGACGCGGATCACCGACTGGACCGACCGGAACACCTGCATCCTCTTCGGCGACGCCGCCGGCGCCATGGTGCTGCAGCCCACCGAGGAGCCGGGGCGGGGCATCGTGAACCTGAAGCTCCACACCGACGGCTCGCTCTGGCCCATCCTCAACCTGCCGGGCGGGGGCTCGCGCAACCCCATCTCCCAGAAGGTCGTCGACGAGCGCAGCCACTTCGTGAAGATGAGCGGCCGGGAGGTGTACAAGGTGGCGGTGCGCGCGCTCGTGGAGAGCTCCCGGGAGAGCCTCGACGCCGCCGGGATGAAGCCCGGGGACGTCGACTTCGTCATCGCCCACCAGGCGAACAAGCGCATCCTCGACGCCACCCTCGACCGCCTCGGCATCCCCGAGTCGAAGTGCTGGATGAACCTCGAGAAGTACGGGAACACCTCGGCGGCCAGCGTGCCGATGACGCTCGACGAGGCGAACCGCGCCGGCTGGTTCTCCCCGGGCTGCTCCATCCTCGTCATGGCGATCGGCGGCGGGATGGCATGGGGCGCGGGCCTCATCCGCTGGTAGGCGCGGCCGGCATGGGCAAGCTCGCGTTCCTCTTCCCGGGGCAGGGCTCGCAGGCCGCGGGCATGGGGCAGGCGCTCGCCCGGGCCTTCTCCGAGGCCTCCGCCGTCCTCGAGGCCGTCGACGCCGCCCTGGGCGAGAGGCTCTCCCGGCTCTGCTTCCAGGGCCCCGAGGAGGAGCTGCGCAAGACCGCCAACACCCAGCCGGCCATCCTGGCGGTGTCGGCGGCCGCCGCCGCGGTGCTGGAGGCCAGGGGCGTGCGCCCGGACCTCGTGGCCGGCCACTCCCTGGGCGAGTACTCGGCGCTGGTGTGCGCCGGGGCGCTCGGCGCCGCCGAGGCGGCGCGCGCGGTGCGGGCCCGCGGCACCTTCATGCAGGAGGCCGTGCCGCAGGGCGCGGGGACCATGAGCGCGGTCCTGGGGCTCGAGCCGGCGCGGGTGAAGGCGATCTGCGACGAGGTCCAGGCGGCCACCGGCAGGGTCGTCTCCCCGGCGAACTACAACGAGCCGTCGCAGACGGTCATCGCCGGGGACGCCGCGGCGGTGGAGGCGGCCGGGGCCCGGCTCAAGGAGGCGGGCGCCAGGCGCGTCCTGCCCCTGGCGGTGAGCGCCCCCTTCCACTGCGCTCTCATGGCGCCGGTGCGGGCGCGCCTCGAGCCGGTCCTGCGCGGCATCGCCTGGAAGGCGCTGCGCCTGCCGGTGGTGACGAACGTCGAGGCCCGGCCCAACGCCGACGCCGGGCGCATCGTGCCCCTCCTCGTCGAGCAGGTGACGAGCCCGGTGCGCTGGGTGGAGTGCGTCCAGGAGCTGGTGCGCGGAGGCGTGACCCGGATGGTGGAGGTGGGACCCGGCAAGGTGCTGGCGGGCCTCGTCCGGCGCATCGACAAGAGCGTCGAGGTGTGGAACGTGGAGGATCCGGCCACGCTCGAGACCACCCTGGCGGCGCTGAAGGGAGCCCCCTGATGCACGACTTCACCGGAAAGGCGGCGCTGGTCACCGGCGGCTCCCGCGGCATCGGCCGCGCCGTGGCGGCCACGCTGGCGCGCGGCGGGTGCGCCGTCGCCATCGGCTACGCCGGCAACGACGCCGCCGCCGAGGAGTCGAGGAGGCTCTGCGAGAAGGCCGGCGCCCCCCGGGTGCTCTCGATGAGGTTCGACGTCGCCGACCCGGCCGCCTGCCAGAAGGCGGTGGACGAGGTCGTGGCGGCGCTGGGCGGCCTCCACGTCCTCGTGAACGCCGCCGGCATCGCCGTGGACCAGCTCCTGGTCCGCGTGAAGGACGAGGACTGGCAGCGCCAGATCGGCGTGAACCTCACCGGGGCCTTCAACCTCGTCCGCGCCGCCGCCCGCCCCATGATGAAGCAGCGCGGCGGCGCCATCGTGAACCTCAGCAGCGTGGTCGGCGAGATGGGGAACCCCGGCCAGGCAGCCTACGCGACGACCAAGGCGGGCCTCATCGGCCTCACGAAATCGGTGGCCCGCGAGCTCGCCAGC
Organism: Anaeromyxobacteraceae bacterium; assembly: GCA_036555405.1. GTDB lineage: Bacteria > Myxococcota > Myxococcia > Myxococcales > Anaeromyxobacteraceae > DATBLK01. Next base: position 10,739 of record DATBLK010000159.1, on the reverse strand, counting down.
CGGAACATCCGGGTGAACGCGGTGGCGCCGGGCTTCATCGACACCGACATGACCAGGGACCTGCCGGAGGCGGCGCGGCAGGGCATGCTGGGGGCGATCCCGCTGGCGCGGGTGGGAACGGCGCAGGAGGTCGCGGACTGCGTCGCCTGGCTCGCCAGCGGCGAGGCGTCGTACGTCACCGGAGAGGTGATCCGGGTGAACGGCGGGATGTACATGTAGCCGGGGCGCCCCGGCGATTTCTCCGCAGCACGGAAGGGAGAGGACATGGCGAACGACATCGAGGCGAAGGTGAAGTCGATCATCGCGGATCAGCTGGGCGTCTCGGAGGAGGAGATCAAGCCCACCTCGAGCTTCATCGAGGACCTCGGGGCCGACTCGCTCGACATCGTGGAGCTGGTGATGTCGATGGAGGAGGAGTTCGAGGTGGAGATCCCCGACGAGGAGGCGGAGAACATCAAGACCGTCGCCGACGCGGTGAACTACATCAACAGCCACAAGAAGTAGGCAGCGGGGCGGGCGGCCCGCCGGGCCGCCGCCTCGGGCGGGGGAGCAAGAGGATGGGACGATGAGCAGGCGGCGCGTGGTCGTCACCGGGATGGGGGTGGTGTGCCCGGTCGGCATCGGCCTCGAGGCGACGTGGAAGAGCCTCGTGGCCGGAAAGAGCGGCATCGGGCCCATCACCCAGTTCGACGCCTCCACCTATCCGACGCGCATCGCCGGCGAGGTGAGGGACTTCGAGGCGGAGAAGTGGCTCGACAAGCGCGAGGTGCGGCGCAACGACCGCTTCATCCACTTCGGCCTGGCGGCCTCCGAGATGGCCATGGCGGACGCCGGGCTCGACATGGCGAAGGAGGACCCGGAGCGCGTCGGCGCCATCATCGGCGCCGGCATCGGCGGCCTGGCCACCATCGAGGAGACCAAGGTGGTCCTCCTGGAGAAGGGGGTGAAGCGCATCAGCCCCTTCTTCATCCCGGCGCTGATCATCAACCTCGCCCCGGGGCAGCTCAGCATCAAGCACGGGCTGAAGGGGCCGAACTACTCGCCGGTGTCGGCCTGCGCCACCGGCAACCACGCCATCGGCGACGCGCTCATGATCATCGAGCGCGACATGGCCGACGTCATGATCGCGGGCGGCTGCGAGGCCACCATCACCCCGCTCGGCATCGGGGGCTTCTGCGCCGCGCGGGCGATGTCGGAGCGGAACGACGCGCCCGAGAAGGCGAGCCGGCCCTTCGACAGGGGGCGGGACGGATTCGTGGCCGCCGAGGGGGCGGGGATCCTCGTGCTCGAGGAGCTCGAGCACGCCCGCCGGCGCGGGGCCCGCGTCTACGCCGAGCTCGCCGGGTACGGCGCCTCGGCCGACGCCAACCACGTCACCGCGCCGGCGCCGGAGGGGGAAGGCGGGCAGCGGGCCATGCGGATGGCGCTGCGCGACGCCGGCCTGTCCCCGGAGCAGGTGGGCTACGTGAACACCCACGGGACCTCGACGCCGCAGGGCGACGTGGCCGAGTGCCAGGCCATCGCCAGGGTCTGGGGACCGGCGGCGGGCAAGGTGGCGATCTCCTCGACGAAGTCGATGACCGGGCACATGCTGGGCGCCGCCGGCGGAGCCGAGGCGGTGTTCGCGGTCATGGCGCTGCACACCGGCGTCCTCCCGCCGACGATCAACGTCGAGGTGCAGGATCCCGAGTGCGCCCTCGACGTCGTCCCCAACGTCGCGCGCGAGAAGCGCGTCGACGCGGTGATCTCGAACAGCTTCGGCTTCGGCGGCACGAACGCCGTCGTCTGCTTCCGGCGGGCCTGAAACGCGCGGCGCCGGCCCCCGGAGGGGCCGGCGCCGCAGGCTCGTCTCTCCCGCCTCGCCCGCTACGGGAGGTCGCTGTCGGTTCCGCCGTCGTCCTCCTCCGAGTCGTCCTCGCCGTCGTGGTCGTCGTCCTCGAAGGCCTGGAAGGAGGCGCGGATGTTGGCCTCGATGGCGGCCCGGTCGGCCTCGAGCTCCGGGTCGAGGAGGGTGCCGTCGGCCTTCTTGAACCAGCCCGAGGCGTCGAAGGCGACGGTGACGCTCGCGGTGCCGTCGGGCCCGACCTCGAACGGCGCCTCGTGCTCGAGCTCGAAGGCGATGGCGGTCGCGAACGTGAACGGGCGGAACCCCTCCGCCCCCTCGGGGCGCGGCCGGATCCCGTCGACGACGATGGAGGCGCCGGCGGCGGCGAGGTCGGCGAGCGGGCTCCCCTCGGGGACCACGGGCACGCAGATCTCGACCTCGGTCTCGTCGTAGACGCCCTCGGGGACGTCGCCCACGGCGACGGTGGGAACCTTGGTCGGGTCGCCGAGCACGTCGATCCCGAGGTCGATGAGGAACGGTCCGACCTCCACCTCGTGGCCGTCGTCGTCCATGTCGTCGCCCGGGCCGTCGTCGCCGGGAGGGGAGTCGGAGCTGCTCGCCGGGCGCCTGGCCACCAGGCTGGGCCCGCCCGGGCCGGGGGACCCGTCGTCGGGGTGGGACTTCTCGAGCTCGACCTCGCAGACGGCGATGCGGACGCGCTCGATGGTGAGGCCGTTCCCGGCGTCGAGCGCGGCGCCCTGCGTCGCGGCGGCGTTGCTCTTGGCGTTCACCGAGAGCGTGCCCTTGCCCTGGCTGCAGCCGGCCGCCACGGCGACCGCCGACAGGATGGGGAGAATCGTGCGGAGCGTCATGGAGGACCTCGCTGGCTTCCGGCGATTTCCGGCGTGGGCCGGCGCCGAAACCTCTGGCTGGTTGACACCCGGCGAGCGGGGTCGAGCACGCCCCCTTCTGGGTGGTGTCGGCCGGCGCCAACCGACCGCAACGACGGGGAATACGGGGAGTGCCCCTCGACCGCATGACGCGCACCGGGTCCGGCGGCCTCGCTGTGGCACAATGAGAATCGCACCCGGAGGTCCCGATGGCCGACAGGATCGTCGCAGGCTCCGACCACGCCGGCCTGCTGCTCCGCGCCGAGGCGATCCGCATCGCGCGCGAGAAGGGGTTCGCGGTGGAGGACCTCGGCCCCTTCGGCGCCGACAGCGTCGACTACCCGGACTTCGCCCGCAGGGTGGCCGAGGCGGTGGCGTCGGGGAAGGCGCGGTTCGGCATCCTGGTGTGCGGCACCGGGATCGGCATGAGCATCGCCGCCAACAAGGTGAAGGGGATCCGGGCCGCGGTCTGCCGGAGCGAGTACGAGGCCCGCATGGCCCGCGCTCACAACGACGCCAACGTCCTCTGCATGGGCGAGCGGGTCACCGGCCTCGGCGTCGGCGGCGCCATCGCCGCCGAGTTCCTGGCCCAGCCGTTCGAGGGCGGGCGCCACGAGCGGCGCGTGAAGAAGATCGGCGACCTGGAGCGCTAGGAGCGCTCGCCCGCCCTTGCGGCGCCCGCGAGGCGCGCGGTATGAAGCCGGCTCCAACGGAGCCAGCCCCATGATGCCCCTGCAGCGCCTCGCCGAGGCCGACCCCGACGTCTTCCGCCTCATCCGCGAGGAGACGCGGCGCCAGGCCGAGGGCCTCGAGCTCATCGCCAGCGAGAACTTCGTCTCCCCGGCGGTTCTCGAGGCGGCCGGGTCGACGCTGACGAACAAGTACGCGGAGGGCTACCCCGGAAAGCGCTACTACGGCGGCTGCGAGGTGGTGGACCAGGTGGAGCAGCTCGCCATCGACCGGGCCCGGAAGCTCTTCGGCGCCGACCACGCCAACGTGCAGCCGCACTCCGGCTCGCAGGCGAACATGGCGGCCTACTTCGCCGTGGCGCAGCCGGGCGACACCCTGCTGGCGATGAGCCTGAACTTCGGTGGCCACCTCACCCACGGCTCGCCGGTGAACTTCTCCGGGCGGCTCTTCAAGATCGTCCCCTACGGCCTGCGGCACGCGGACGAGACCGTGGACATGGACGAGGTGGCCCGCCTCGCCCGGGAGCACCGGCCGAGGGTCGTGGTCGTCGGAGCCAGCGCCTACCCGCGCACCCTCCACTTCGACCGCTTCGCCGAGATCGCGCGCGAGGCGGGGGCGGCGCTGGTCGTCGACATGGCCCACATCGCCGGCCTGGTGGCGGTCGGGCTCCACCCCAGCCCGGTGCCGCACGCCGACGTCGTCACCACCACCACCCACAAGACGCTGCGCGGGCCGCGCGGCGGGATGATCCTCTCCCGCGAGGTCCACGCCAGGGCGCTGAACTCGCAGATCTTCCCCGGCCTCCAGGGCGGCCCGCTCGAGCACGTCATCGCCGCCAAGGCGGTGGCGCTGGGCGAGGCGCTGCGGCCCGAGTTCGCGGGCTACCAGCGGCGCATCCTGGAGAACGCCCAGTCGCTCGCCGGGGGGCTCAGGTCCGCCGGGCTCCGGCTCGTCTCCGGCGGCACCGACAACCACCTCATCCTCGTCGACCTGCGGCCCAAGCGGCTCACCGGCAAGGTCGCCGAGGAGGCGCTGGGCCGGGCCGGCATCACCGTGAACAAGAACATGATCCCCTGGGATCCGGAGAAGCCCATGACCACCTCCGGCATCCGGGTGGGGACCCCGGCCCTGACCACGCGGGGGATGGGGCCTGCCGAGATGACGGTCGTGGCCGGGCTCATCGGCCGGGTGCTCGACGCGCCGGCGGACGGGGCCTCGGTCGCACGGGTGCGCGGCGAGGTGCGGGAGCTGTGTGCCGCGTTCCCCCTCTACGCGGGCATGGCCTGAGGAGGACGCCGGGGGAGCGATGCGCTGCCCGTTCTGCGGCCACCTCGAGGACCGGGTCGTCGACTCCCGCGAGGCCCAGGACGGCCAGGCGACGCGGCGCCGCCGCGAATGCCAGGGCTGCGCGCGCCGCTTCACCACCTACGAGCGCATCGAGGAGGCGCTCCCGTCGGTGGTGAAGAAGGACGGGCGCCGCGAGCCCTTCGACCGGCAGAAGATCGTCCACGGCCTGGAGCGCGCCTGCCAGAAGCGGCCGGTGTCGGCGGAGCAGGTGGAGGCCCTGGCCTCGGCGGTCGAGCGCCAGATCCAGGAGTCGGGGGAGCGAGAGGTCCCGAGCCGCCTGGTGGGCGAGGCGGTGATGGCGAGGCTCCGCGACCTCGACCCGGTCGCGTACGTCCGCTTTGCCTCGGTGTACCGGTCCTTCGAGGACGTGGGCGACTTCATGAGCGAGCTGGCGTGGCTCGCCGGGAGGAAGCCGTGAGCGCCGCGGGGCGCCCCGGCGCCGCGGCGCGCGAGCGGGCCATGCGCCTGGCGCTCGCCGAGGCCGAGCGGGGCCTGGGTCGCACGAGCCCGAACCCCGCGGTGGGGGCGGTGGTGGTGAAGGGGGGCCGGGTCGTGGCCGGCGGGCACCACGCCCGGGCCGGCGCGCCCCACGCCGAGGTCGTGGCGCTGGCGCGCGCCGGACGGCGCGCCCGCGGCGCCGACCTCTACACCACGCTCGAGCCCTGCGACCACTGGGGGAAGACGCCGCCCTGCAGCCTGGCCATCCTCCAGGCCGGGGTGCGCCGCGTCTTCGTGGGGTCGCGCGACCCGAACCCGGTGGTGAACGGCCGCGGGCTCCGGAGGCTGCGGCGCGGCGGGGTGGAGGTGCACGCCGGCCCGCTGCGCCGGGAGTGCGATCGCCTGAACCGCCACTGGTTCCACTACATCGCCACCGGGCGGCCCTTCGTCACCCTGAAGATCGCGACCTCGCTCGACGGCCGCATCGCCACCCGGGCCGGCGATTCGCGCTGGGTCACCGGCCCCGAGGCCCGGTCCTTGGTCCACGCCCTCCGCGACCGCGCCGACGCCGTCCTGGTTGGCGCCGGGACGGCGCGCGCCGACGACCCGCGCCTCACCGCGCGGCTCCCCGGGGGACGGGGCCGCGACCCCATCCGCGTGGTCCTGGACACGGGGCTCCGGCTGCCGCGGCGGCTCCGGATCTTCCGCGGCGGCGGCCCGACCCTGGTGGCCCACGCCCGCGCCGGGACGCCGCGGCTGCCGCGCGGCGCGGAGCCGGTCCGCTGCCGGAAGCGGGGGAGGCGCATCGACCTCGCCGACCTGCTCGACAAGCTCGGCCGGCGCGGCATCGCCCACCTCCTCGTCGAGGGCGGCGCCGCCGTGGCCACCGCCTTCCTCGGCGCCGGCCTCGTCGACCGCCTCCTCGTCTTCGTGGCCCCCCGGATCGTGGGGGCGGACGGGCTCGCCTGGGCCGGGGGCGCCGGCCCGCGGCGGATGGCCGATGCCCTCCGGCTCCGGGACGTGGAGGTCCGGCGCATCGGCGACGACGTGCTCGTCGAGGGCCTCCCGCTCCCGCCGCGCCGCCGGCGGCGATAGCGCCGGGCCGCCCGTCCGTTCTGGCGACTCCGCCGTGCGGCGGCTAGGATGCCCCAGATCCCCATGTTCACCGGCCTCGTCAGCGACCTGGGCACCGTGGAGCGGGTGGCGCCCCGGCAGGGCGGCGCACGCCTGGCGCTGCGCCCCCGGGCGCTCTCGGCGGACGACCTGGCGCAGGGGGAGAGCGTCTGCTGCTCCGGCGCCTGCCTCACGGTGGTGGAGCGCGGCGGGGGGCTCGTCGCCTTCGACGCCGTGCCCGAGACCCTGGCGCGCACCACCCTGGGCTCCTGGCGGCCGGGGACGGCGGTGAACCTGGAGCGGGCCCTGCGCCTCTCCGACCGGCTCGGCGGACACCTGGTCGCGGGCCACGTCGACGCCGTGGGCGAGGTCCTCTCCGCGGAGCCGGAGGGGCAGGGGGTGCGCCTGGCGGTCTCCCTTCCGGCCTCCATCGCGCCGCTCGTCGCCGAGAAGGGCTCGATCGCCGTCGACGGCGTCTCCCTCACCGTGGCCCGCGCCGGCCGCGACCGCTTCGAGGTGGCCCTCATCCCCGAGACGCTGGCCCGCACCACGCTCGGAGCCGCGGCGCCCGGGACGCGGGTGAACCTCGAGGCCGACGTCGTCGCCCGCCACGTGGCCCGGCTCCGGGAATTCGGCCTCGGGCCCGCGGGGCTCGACGAGGCGAGGCTCGCCGCCTGGGGCTACGGAGGCCTGGCGTGAAGGTCCAGCACTCCCTGCACGCGGTCGCCAACGTGGAGAGGGCCATGGATCGCGTCCGGCGCGGCCGGATGGTGATCCTGGTGGACGACGAGGACCGGGAGAACGAGGGCGACCTCTGCATCGCCGCCGAGAAGGTGACCCCGGAGGCGGTGAACTTCATGACCAAGCACGGGCGCGGGCTCGTCTGCCTGGCGCTCACCGAGGAGAAGGTCCGGCAGCTCCGCCTTCCGCTCATGGTGGATGCGGGCGCCAACACCTCCGCCTTCGGGACCGCCTTCACGGTGAGCATCGAGGCGGCCAGCGGGGTGACCACCGGGATCAGCGCCAGGGATCGGGCGCACACCATCCGCGTCGCGGTGGGCGACGGATGCCGCCCCGAGGACCTGGCCCGGCCCGGCCACGTCTTCCCGCTGCGGGCCCGCCCCGGCGGAGTCCTGGTGCGGGCCGGCCAGACCGAGGGCTCGGTGGACCTGGCGCGGCTCGCCGGGCTGCGCCCCGCCGGGGTCATCTGCGAGGTGATGAACGACGACGGGACGATGGCGCGGATGCCCGAGCTGGTGCGGCTCTCGACCGAGTTCGACGTCCCCATCGTCTCGGTGGCCGACCTCATCGCCTACCGGATGATGAAGGACACCCTGGTGCGGCGCGCCGCCGAGGCGCCGCTGCCGACGAGCTGGGGCGGCTTCTCCGCCGTGGCCTACGACAACGACGTCGACCGGCACCAGCACGTGGCGCTGGTGAAGGGGCGCTGGCGGGACCAGGAGCCGGTCCTGGTCCGGGTGCACTCGCGCTGCCTCACCGGGGACGTCTTCGGCTCGGAGCGCTGCGACTGCGGCCCGCAGCTCCACGCGGCGCTGCGGCAGATCGAGAAGGCGGGCAAGGGCGTGCTCCTCTACCTCGACCAGGAGGGACGGGGCATCGGGCTGGCGAACAAGCTCAAGGCCTACAACCTCCAGGACCAGGGGTTCGACACCGCCGAGGCGAACGTGAAGCTCGGCTTCAAGCCGGACCTCCGCGACTACGGCATCGGCGCCCAGATCCTCCGCGACCTGGGGGTGCGCAAGATGCGGCTCCTCACCAACAACCCGAAGAAGATCGTCGGGCTCGAGGGCTACGGCCTCGAGGTGGTGGAGCGCGTGGCCCTGGAGGTGCCGCCGACCCGCCGCAACCGGTCGTATCTGATGACCAAGCGCGACAAGCTCGGCCACCTGCTCACGCTCGTGCCCGCGGCCAGCGCCCGGCGCCGGCGGCGCGCCGGGGAGCGGAAGGGGAGGAAGCGATGAGCCTGAACGAGGGGACGCTGGTCGCCACCGGCCTCCGCTTCGCGCTGGTGGTGTCGCGGTTCAACGCCCTGGTCACCGAGCAGCTCCTGGCCGGCGCCCGCGACGCCCTGCGGCGCCACGGGGCCGCCGAGGCCGACGTCGACGTCTGGCGCTGCCCGGGCACCTTCGAGCTCCCGGCGCTGCTGCGCCGGGTCTGCGCCAGCGGGCGCTACGACGCGGCCGTGGCCCTGGGCGCCGTCATCCGCGGAGGCACGCCCCACTTCGAGTACGTCGCCGGCGAGGCCACCAAGGGCGTGGCCCAGGTGGCCCTGGAGGCGGGCTGCGCCGTGTCCATGGGCATCCTCACCTGCGACACGATGGAGCAGGCCCTGGAGCGCGCCGGGCTCAAGGCCGGGAACAAGGGGGCCGAGGCGGCGGCCGCCGCCATCGAGCAAGCCCATGTCCTGCGGCTGGCGGCGAAGGCCGGCAAGCGCCGGTAGCCGGGATGCCGCACGGGAAGCGCACCAAGGCCCGCGAGCGCGCCGTCCAGGCCCTCTACCAGCTCGACGTCGCCGCCTCCGACCTCGACGAGGCGCTGGCCCGCTTCTGGCGGAGCTTCGAGCCGGTGGAGCGGGAGGTCCGCGAGCACGCCGAGGCGCTGGTGCGCGGCGTCGCGGCGCACCGGCGCGAGATCGACGCCGCCATCGAGGCCGCGTCGGTGAACTGGCGGCTCGACCGGATGGCGAAGGTGGACCGGAACGTGCTGCGCCTCGCGGTCCACGAGCTCATGCACCGGCCCGACGTTCCGGTGAAGGTGGCCATCAACGAGGCGGTGGAGCTCGGGAAGAAGTACGGGTCGGAGTCGAGCGGCGCCTTCGTCAACGGCCTCCTCGACCGCATCGCCGCCGGGCTGCCGCCGCGGGCGGGCGACGGCGGGTGAGCGGCGTGCGCTTCGAGGTCGCCGAGCTCTCGCTCTCCGCGCTCGACGGCGCCGCCGTCGACGCCGTGGCGGTCTTCGTCGGCCCGGAGCGGCCGCTGCAGGGGCTCGCCGGCCTGGTCGACTGGCGCCTGGCCGGCGCCCTGACGCGGGCCATGGCCTCGGGCCACTTCGGCGGCGCCGAGGGAGAGCAGCTGCTCCTCCCCACCCAGGGCCGGCTCCCGGCGCGGCGCCTCGTCGCCTTCGGGGCCGCGACCCCGGCCGCCGACGGCACCGCCTACCGGACCGCCGCCTACCGGGCGCTCGACGCCCTGCGGCGCGCCGGGAGCCGCGCCCACGCCGTCTCGCTGCCGCCCCATGGCCCGGGGTTGAGCCCGGCGGAGGCGGCCCGCATCTGGCTCGAGGCCTGCGTCCGCTTCCCGGCCGAGCGGCAGCTCCTCCTCGGCGACGCGGCCGCCCTGCGCCGCGACCTGGCGCTGGCCCGGGATTCGCTGAAGGTCAACGTCGAGATCGCCGCCGCCGACGGGGCTCGGCCCGGTTCCTTGTCGCCGGGGTCCGCCGTGCTACGATGAGCCGCGCCGGCCGCCCGGCGGCTCCGGGCCGCCGCCCCACCGATGGCCGAACGCTCTTCCCAGAAGGCCCTGGCCGAGTTCGTCTCCGAGGCGCAGGAGACCATCGAGGCCCTCGACGCCGACCTGGCGCGGCTCGAGCAGTCGCGCCGCGAGGGCGAGCCCGACCAGGGGGTCCTGAACGCCGTCTTCCGCGCCGCCCACTCGCTGAAGGGGCTGGCGGCGATGTTCGGCGTGGACCGGATGGCGGGGCTGGCCCACGCGCTTGAGGACCGGCTCGACGACGTGCGCATGGGGCGCCAGCCCCTCGACGGGCCGACGCTCGACCTCCTCCTGGCGGCGCCGGAGATCTTCACGCGCATCACGGCCGAGGAGGGGGCGCAGGAGCCCCCGCGGAGCGCGGAGGCGGCCGGCGCCCTCGCCGAGCAACTCCGCCAGCGGCCCGCGGCGGGAGGCGGCGGCGGCGCCGACCCCCTGGCGGCGCTGGAGATCGACGAGGGGATGCTCCAGGTGCTCACCGAGTACGAGGAGCACAGGCTCCGCGCCAACGTCCAGCGCGGCGCGCACCTGTGGCGGGTCCGCGCCGTCTTCGACCTCGCCACCTTCGACACCGGTCTCGAGGCGCTGAAGGGCCGGCTCAAGCCGCACGGGGAGGTGGTCTGCGCCCTGCCGTCCGCCGACCCGGGAGACCCGGGGGGCATCGGCTTCGACGTCCTCCTCGCCTCGACGGAGGGCGGCGAGCGCATCCGGGCCGCCGCGGCGCCGGCGGTCGCCACCGAGGTCGCGCGCCGCGCCGCCGCCGCGGCGCCGGCGCGCCCTGCTGCGCCGGCGGCGCCGTCGCCGGGAAGGCTGCCGCCCGCGCCCGCCGTTGCCCCCCCGCCGGGAGGGGCCCCGGCCGCCGCGGCCCCCCCGCCGGCGGCCGCGCCGGGGGCCGGGCCGCCCGCCGCGCTCGCCCAGCCGGCGCGCGCC
>DATBLK010000152.1:0-14155 GCA_036555405.1 Anaeromyxobacteraceae bacterium | reverse complement strand
GGCGCGCGCCTGGTCCGGCTGCCCGACGTCGCGCACATCGTCGGGCTGGAGGTGCCGGACCGCCTCGCGGCGCTGATCGCCGAGCACCTCGCGCCGCTGCCGCGCTGGAGCTGAGGCCGGTGCCGTCTCGGCGCCGGGGCGTGCCCGGGGCAGCGCGGCGGGATGCGCCGCTCGGCGCGACCCGGATCCTGATCGACGGTCGCAACGTCCAGCGCGCCCTGGAGCGCGGTGCCGCGGCCGGGTCGGTGCCCACGGCGACGCTCGTCGCGCGGCTGCGTGCCGCGTTCTCGCTCCCGACCGAGGTCGAGCTGATCCTGGACGGCCACCCGGGTCCGACACCGAGCGGACGGCTCGCGCCCGGGTTCAGCGTCGCATTCGCCCGCGGGGTGAGCGCCGATCGGGTGATCGCCGAGCGCGTGGTCGAGGCGTTCCGCGCCCTCGGGCCGGTTGGCTCGGACTCGGTCCTCGTCGTCTCGGACGACCGCGAGGACTGCGGCGGCTTCTTCCGCGAGCGGATCCTGGCCGCGTCCGTGCCGCCGAGCCCCTGGGTCATGCCCTACGAGGACCAGCGCCGGATCTGGATCTGCCGCGGGGCCCGCGCGCCGGTCCGGGAGATCTGGCCGAGGCTCAAGCACTACGAGTGACGGCGGCCGGCCGCGCCGTCGGCCGCCGGGCCCGGCTGGAGGCGCTACACCGGGGCGCGCGGCGGCTCCGCCGGCAGCTGGAACCAGAAGGTGCTCCCCCTTCCCGGCTCGCTCTCCACCCCCAGCTCCCCGCCGTGGGCGCGGACGATCTCCCGGGAGATGTAGAGCCCGAGGCCGACGCCCCCGCGCTTCGACCCCGGGACCTGGAAGAAGCGCTCGAAGATGCGCTCCTGGTACTGGCGCGGGATGCCCTCGCCGTCGTCGTGGACCTCGAAGCGGGCCCCCGCCCGGTCGCGCGCCACCCGGGCCGTCACCCGCCCCCCCGCGGGGCTGTGGCGCACGGCGTTGCCGATGAGGTTCGAGAGGACGATCCCGATGCGCTCCGGGTCGGCGACCGCCGCCACCGCGCCGTCGGGCTCCTCGCGGGCGATCTCCACCCCGGCCGCCGAGGCCGAGGGGCCGGCCTCGGCGACCGCCTCGGCGAGCAGTCCGCGACCGTCGAGCGGCCTGGGGTGCAGCTCGACGCGCCCCGCCTGGATGCTGGAGAGGTCCAGGATGTCGTCCACGATCGCCTGGAGCCGCTCGCAGTCCTGGCGGGCCGCCGCGAGCAGGTCGGCCTGGCGCTCGGTGAGCGGTCCGGCCGCCTCCTCGGCCAGCATGTGGACCGCCAGGCGGAGCGAGGTGAGCGGGGTCCGGAACTCGTGAGCCACGGTGGCGACGAGGTCGTTCTTCAGCTCGTCGAAGCGCACCAGCCGGGTCACGTCCTGGAGCACGATGGTGAGGCCGGTCACCGCGCCCTCGGCCGAGTACAGGGCCGCGGCGCGCGGCAGGAGCCGGCGCGGGCCGTCGGGGAGGTCCAGGCGGATGGCCTCCTCGAAGCCGCGCGGCACCCAGGGCCCCTTCCCCGCGAGGACGTGGGCCCGAACCGCCTCGAGCCGTTCCCGGAGCCCGGGCTCCAGGGTGTCGAGCCGGCGCCCGGGGCCCTCGCCGGCGGGGAGCTGCAGGACCGACTCGGCGGCCCGGTTCAGCGTGAGGATCGCCCCCTGGCCGTCGAGGACCAGCACCGGGTCGGGGAGGCTGTCGATGGCCGACTGCGAGGCCTGCTGGGCCTGGAGCAGGTCGCCGAGCGAGCTCCTGCGGTACTGCTCCAGCCGGTCGGCCATCACGTCGAACTCGCGGCCCAGCTCCGCGATCTCGTCCCCGCCCCGGGGCCGGGCCCGGGCCTCGACGTCTCCCTCGCCGAAGCGGCGCACCGCCAGGGCCAGGGAGGAGAGGGGGCGCACCATGCGGGCGGTGATCGACACCGAGGCGAGGAGGCCGAGCACCAGGGCCGCCAGGGTACCGGCCAGGAAGAGCTCGAGGTTCCGCGAGGCGGTGCGGCTCGCCTGGTTGCTCTTGCGGACGATGGCGTCCTGGTTCAGGTCGAGGATCTCCCCGGCCGCCGCGCGGACGCCCCGCGAGGCGGTCTGGACCGCCTCCCGGTACGCGTCGAGCGGCCTCGCCGCCGCGGCCGTCGACGCCAGCGCCTGCCGGTAGGCCGTCCAGGCCGCCCGGAGCCGGGCGGTGACCTCGGCCTCGCCGCGCTCGGTGACGTTTCCCTCCTGCACGCGGAGCTCCGCCTCGAAGCGCTCGGCGCCGTCGCCGGGCTCCACCTCGCGCTCGCCCAGCGCCCGGCGCAGGGCCGCCCCGTCGAGCTCCTGGAGCGCCCCCAGCATCCGCTGCGCCGCGATGACGCTCCGGTGGTTGTCCTTGAGGATGTTCTCGGAGCTCTCGCCGAGGGACGTCGTGGCGCGGAGGGAGGCGGCCCCGAGCAGCGCCAGGGCCGTGGCCAGCGGCGCCTGGGCGATGAGGAGGCGCCGCCGGAGCGTCACCGGGCCTCCTCCTCGAAGGACACGATGTGCAGGTCGAGCCCGGCGGCGTGGTCGACGAGCCGGTCGACGACGGATCGGCGCAGGGCGCGCTTCCACCAGGGGACGTGGGTGCGCCCGACGATGACGTCGCTCACCCGGTGCGTCCGGGCGAAGTCGAGGAGCGCGGTCGCCGGGTCCTCGGCGCGCAGCCGCACGAACTCGCCGCCCAGCTCCCGCGCCTTCTCCATGTTGCCGTGGAGGCGGCGCTGGGCCTCGGAGTCGATGCGGTCGGGAGCCTCCTCGGGCGTCTCCACGTAGACGACGTACCAGTCGGTGTTGAGCCGGCCCGCCATCCGCGACCCGCGCCGGAGCAGCGTGGCGGCGCGGGGTGGGTTCGAGGAGAGGCAGACCATCACCCGTCCGGCGGCGGCCGCCGCCGGGGCGGAGGCGCCGGGAGCCTTCGAGGCGCTCCGGTCCAGGCTCTGCGCCACCTCCCGCAGCGAGAGCTCGCGGAGGGTGGAGAGGTTCTGATCGCGGAAGAAGTGCTCCAGCGCCCAGGGGATCCGCTCCGCGGGGTAGATCTTCCCCGCGCGGAGCCGGTCGAGGAGATCCTCGACGGCGAGGTCCAGGTTCACCACCTGGTCGGCCTGCTCCAGGAAGGAGTCGGGCACCGTCTCGCGCACCCGGACGCCGGTGTTCCGCTCCACGAGGTCGTTCAGGCTCTCGAGGTGCTGGACGTTCATGGCCCCGATGACGTTGATGCCGGCGCCGAGGAGGTCGAGCACGTCCTGGTGGCGCTTGGCGTTCCTCGAGCCGGGGGCGTTGGTGTGCGGGATCTCGTCGACCACGGCCACGGTGGGCCGCCGCGCCAGAACCGCGTCGAGGTCCATCTCCTCGACCGCCACGCCGCGGTACTCGACCCGCCGCCGCGGGACGACCTCCAGGTCGCCGATGAGGGCCGCGGTCTCGGCCCGCCCGTGGGTCTCGACCAGCGCCCCGACGACGTCCGTCCCGCGCCGCCGGAGGGCGTGGGCCTCCTCCAGCATCCGCCAGGTCTTGCCGACGCCGGCGGCGAAGCCGACGTAGAGCTTGAGCCGCCCGCGGCGGGCCCGCTCGACGAGCTCGAGGAAGTCCTGCGGGCTGGGCCTCACGGGGCTCGCCATCCGCCCCGGACGGTAGCACGCGGTCGCGCCGGGGCAGGGCCCGGCGGCTTCGAGCCTCGCGTGCGCGCATTCCCTCTCCCCCGGAGGGGGAGAGAGCCGGGGTTGAGGGGGAGCGATCTCACCCTCGCCTGCGCAGCCTCCTCGCGAGCCACGCGCCGAGCAGCGGCAGGAGCGGCCAGGCGATCTCCGCGCCGGCCGAGGAGCAGCCCTTCTTCCTGGGCGGGGAGGTCAGGGTGACGCTCACCGCCGCCGGCGCGCTGGCGTGGAGGCCATTGCTCACCGTGAGCTGGAAGGCGAGCGCCTGGGCCGCGAGCCCGGCCGTCGGGAAGGTGGGCTGCGCCGCGGTGGGGTCGGAGAGCGCCACCGCCGCGCCGGCGGTCTGCGCCCACAGGTAGGTGAGCGGGTTCCCCCCGGGGTCGCTGCTCCCGCTGCCGTCGAGCGCCACCGTCTGCCCCACCTGCCTCGACTGGTCCGGCCCGGCGCTGGCAGTGGGCGTGCCCTTGCAGGCGCCGCTGCGCGCGGCGAGGGAGGCGAAGGGCCGGTTCACGAGACCGGTGAGGGCGATGTCGTCGACCTCCCAGCCGAAGTCCTCCCCGAACAGCGTCACGGCGCGGAAGCGGACGCGGATGGTCCTCCCGGCGTACGGCGTGAGGCTCACGGTGGTCGTGATCCGGTCGGGGTAGCCGGCGCTCGGGCCGACGAAGGCCAGGCGGTTGTCGAGGGGCGCGCCGCCGAGGTCGGCCACCCGGCCGGTGTACCCGTTGGCGCTGGCGAGGTTCCCGAGGTCGGCCCAGGTGGCCCCGTCGTCCATGCTCACCTCCAAGACGCCGCCGTCGACGTTGAGGACGTTGCCGCCCGCGTCGGTGAAGGTGCTGAAGGTGAAGCGGTGGGAGAACCCGAGAGTCCCGGCGCCGGTGCCCATCGCGATCGGAGGCGACTCCAGCGTCCGGTCGCTGCCCGAGACCTGCGGCGCGAGCCAGCGGTGGTCGGCGGGGGCGCGCTCGACGCGGGTCCAGTCGCTCCCGAGGGCGCTCGTCGGGTCGCCGCCGAGGGTCCAGGCGGTGCCGTCGGCCTCGGCGTCGTCGGTTGCCGCGGATGCCGCCGCCTCGTCGTAGTTCCCGCGGCGCTTCACCTCCACGGCGAGGGGCGTCGCCATCGCCGGGTCGCCGGCGGTGACGGTGAAGGACAGGATCTGAAGACCGGAGGCCGCGGCGTCGAGCGCCACCGGGATGGACGCCGTCGCGGTCCTCGTCGCCCCGAAGGGGGCGGTGGCGCCGAAGCTCATCGCCGTCCCGCCGGGGAACGTCACCCCCGCCGAGCTCGAGGCCACGGTGGCCGCGGTCGCGGCGAGCGCGCCGGCGCCCACGTTCTCCACGGTGACGGTGAGCCTGCCGGTCTCGCCGGCGTCGAGGTGGCCGTTGGCGCCGCACTGGGCCGTCGTCGAGTCGTCGAGCGCCGCGGAGACGAGCCGGATGTCGTTCCCGGCCGTGAAGCTCTCGACCACGCCGGCGTGGTCGGTGGAGTAGCGGTCCGGCGCCACCGCGCGCGTGCCCGCTCCGCGCTTGGCGAAGGCCTGGAGGAAGAGGAGGTGGTCGGCCGGGTCGTTCGAGTAGGCCACCGCCAGCAGCGCGTCCCGCGCCTCGAGGAAGGTGGGCACGATGGGCGTCGTCTTGTAGGCGGCGACGAGGTAGCGCTTCATCCGGTCCTGCGCCTGGGCGAAGGTGAGCCGGGGCGAGGCGCCGAGCGTGTCGCGGAGCAGCGCCGCGTAGCACTCCCAGAGCATCGTCGCCCAGACCTCGCCGGCGTTGTGGACCTCGGCGTTGTCGGCGCCGCCGGCGCCGAAGAGCGTGGGGACGCCCGCCGGGAGCGCCACCCCGTCCTGGATGTGCTGGAAGGTGAGCCCGTTCCTGGTCAGGTCGGTGGAGTACGGGACCCGCCGGATGCCGTAGTAGAAGTTCTGGTCGCTGAAGGCGTAGGAGGCGTAGCCGGCGACCGCGTGGACGCCGCCGAAGGAGGCGTTGGCGGGGATGCTCGCGTCCTCGGGCCTCACCGTGAGGAGGAGGGCGTGGAAGTCGCTCCAGCCCTCGCCCATGCTCCCTCCCTGGTTGTTCTGGAGGCCGTTGGCGTCGCCGACGAGCCGGTGCTGGATGTAGTGGCCCCACTCGTGCGCCACGATGAGGTTGTCCAGGGTGCCGTCGCGGTCCAGAGGCTTGATCCCGGTGATGCGCGCGGTGACGGTCCCCGTTCCGAGCGCCGCGCGGATGGCGTCGCCGGCGGCCTGCGGGACGATGACCGATGGGATGGCGATGGAGCGGGCGACGAGCGGGTCCTCGGCCATGGTGAGCAGGCCGGGCTGGTTGTTGGCGACGACGACGGCCACGGCACCCGCATCCTGGGCGTTCCCCACCTTGATCTCGAAGGTGCAGCTGCCGCGGTCGACGAAGGCGATCTTCCCCGAGACCGCCGCCCCGTTGACGAGCGGGTTGCACCCGAGCGTGCCCGTCCCCACGCCGTCGTCGACCGGCGCGAGGTCGCCGGTCAGGTCGAAGGCGCCCGGGCCGAACTGGGCCCCGCCCACGCCGTCCACCGGGCCGGTGGGGGGCGCGAGGAGCGTCACCGCCACCCTGGGCGGGATGGCCCACAGGTACATCTGCATCCGCGGCGACGAGCCGTCGGAGGGCGTCATCATGTTCGCGTTGTCGGTGCCGGAGTAGTCCTGCGCCTCGGCGAGGAGCGGGTCGCCGCCCTGCCCGCCGCGCCCCAGGTTGTCCAGCTGCGCGTTCCCGGCCGCCTCGTCGAAGCCGGCGTCGTACCACCAGTCGTGGAGCCAGTCGTTCAGGAAGAAGAGCCCGACCACGGCGGCGTACCGCTGCGTCGGGTTCGCGCCCGGGGCCAGGGCCGGGTCGTGGGCGTGGTCGAAGACCCCGGGCGCGGTCACCGGGGCGCGGGCGTCCCTGGCGGCGGTGAAGCCGTCGGGCGCGGCGACGTCGAGGTAGGCGTCGACGTTGTTCCCGGTGGTCTCCGTCGCCCCGGGCGGCAGCCAGGGGTCGTTCCGGGAGAAGGGGGCGTTCTGGAGGGTGACCAGGCTCGGCGCCACGAACGGCGGCTGGTACCCGTCGGGCGTGCCGGTGGGGTGGGGAACGCCGGCCGTCCCCTCGGGCCCGTCCCAGGGGAGGAAGGGCGAGGCCGCGTCGGCGAAGACGCGGTACGAGTAGCTGTCCCGCCGCACCAGGTCGTTGCGGAAGAGCATCCGCCCGTCCACCGCCGAGAACACGTACGAGTAGAAGGCGCTGTCCGTGCTCGCCGGGTCGCCGGCGCCGATCTCGACGTAGGTGGCGGGCTCGAGCCGGTCGGGGAGGTGGTAGAGCACGCGCCGGGTCCTCGGCGGGCGGGTGAAGACCACGCCCGGCGCCGGCGACCCGCGCACCGCGTGCCAGGAGTAGCCGGCGCCGCCGTCCAGGGCCTCGCCGAGCGCGCTCCGGTCGAGCCTCGAGCCGTGGAGGTCGTCGAGCGCGCGCTCCACGGCGTCCACCTCGTCGAGCGCGAAGGCGAGCGGCGAGCGCGAGGCGGCCTCCGCCTCGGGCGCGAGGTGGCCGGCGATGGCCACCGGCCGCAGGCTCCGGTCCATGAGCACGCTCATCTCGTCCCGGAACACCGGCACGCCCTGCACCCGCTGCCGGAAGCGGGCCACGATCCCGCCCTGCCCGGTGTCGTGGAGCGAGGCGAGCTCGGCGGTGGCCAGCGCCGCCGGCGACAGGGCGTAGAGCGGCGCGTGGTCGGCGAGGTGGGCGCGCGCCGACGACGCCGGCCCCAGCGCCCGGAGCTCGGCGGTCCGCGCCGCGCCGGTCGCCTGCCGCGTCCAGACGAAGGTGGGGAGGCCGAGCCGCTCCTCCGCGTGCACCGGCGCCCCGGGCCGCAGGAAGTCGGCGTAGGTCCCCGCGTCGAAGGTCCGGGTGGGGTGCGGAGGCGCGATCGCCAGGGCGTCGTGGCGCGGGAGGCCGAGGCCCGCCCGGAGCGGCGCCGGGCTCGCCGGCGCCGGCGACCCGCCGCAGGCGGCGAGGAGGGCGGCGGCCAAGGCGCCGTGAAGTCGGGGGCTGGCGTTCATCGGTGGCCTCGCAGTGTGTCTCGCGGAAGACCTCTTTGCATGCGGGGCGGCCGCGGGGCAATCGGGCCGGCACCCGCGTGTCCCGGAAGGGACGCGCGGCGCCGGTCAGTCGTCCGGGTACAGGAGGTCGAGGTCGTGGTCCGCGAGCCGAACGTCGTTCTTCCCGCCTTCCTCGCAAGCCTTCACCGCCGGGTGGGCGAGGAGCGCGCGCCAGTAGGCCCGGGCCTCGCCCGGGGGCTCGACGCCGTAGGTCTGGAAGCGGAAGGCGACCGGCGCGTAGTAGGCGTCGGCGATCCCGAAGGCGCCGAAGAGGAAGGGGCCGCCGGCGCCGAAGCGCCGCCTCAGATCCGTCCAGAGCGCGACGACGCGCGCGACGTCGGCGTCGATCGCCGGGGTGCGCTTCCGCTGCGGGCGCCGGGCGCGGACGTCCATCGACATCCCGGAGCGCAGCGCCTGGAACCCGGAGTGCATCTCGGCGCAGGCGGAGCGGGCCAGGGCGCGGGCCCGGAGATCGGCCGGCCACATCCCCGGGTGGCGCTCGGCGAGGTACTCGCAGATGGCGAGCGAGTCCCATACCCGGAAACCGTCGTCGTCGAGCACCGGGACCCGGCCGGCGGGGAGCCCGGCGAGGCGTGCCGCCTTGCCGGGGTCGGGTGCGAGCGAGTCGAGCTTCTCCGCGAAGGGGATGCTCGCGCCGCGCATCGCGATCCAGGGGCGGATGGACCAGGAGGAGTAGTTCTTCTCGCCGACGTGGAGGGTGTACGCCATCTCCGGAAGCTAGCGCCGGCGCCGGAGCGCGGAAACGCCCCGGGCGGTCAGGCCAGGCGCCGCGCCATGCAGGCCGCCGAGGCCGGGCAGAGCGCGCCGAACTCGGCGCTTCCCCGCACCGCCTCGGGCACCTCCTCGCGCCCGATGCGGGCGAAGCCGCGCCGCGCGAAGAAGCCCTCGGCGGTGGTGGTGAGGAGGTAGAGAGCTCGCACGCCGCGGCGGCGCGCCTCCTCCAGCGCGCCGGCGGCCAGCGCCCCGCCCAGCCCCTCCCCCCGCCTGCGCTCGGCCACCGCCAGCGAGCGGAGCAGCGCCCCCTCGCCGAAGAGCTCGAGCCCGACGCACCCCAGGAGCGCGCCGGCCTCGCGCGCCACGAGGAAGCGCTGGTTCGGAGCCCCCAGGTCGGCCGACGGGAGCCCGGCCGCCTCGAGGAGCGAGCGGATGGCCTCGACGTCGGCGGGGGTCGCGGGCTCCAGCTGCGGCGATCGGCCCACGGCTCACCTCCGTCCCGTCGAGCCTAGACGATGGCGCGCGATTCTTGAACACCCCCGCGATTCCCCGGGGACTGCCCGGCGCGGGGGGCGTAGCATGCAGTCGACACCCGGGAGGAATCCATGCACTCCGAGTCTCCGTTCCCGAGCGACATCTACACCGAGCCGGCGGCGGTGGACCCCGACACCCTGCGCAACCTCGGGCCCCTGCGCCCGCTGGCCGGCATCTGGGAGGGCGCGAAGGGGAGGGACGAGCACCCCGTCGCCGCGGGCGCGCAGGAGGACGCCTTCGTGGAGCGGATCGAGCTCCAGCCCATCGACCCGCAGACCAACGGCCCGCAGCTGTTCTACGGGCTGCGGTACCACGTCCACGTCGTGAAGCCCGGAGAGGTGGCGACCTTCCATGACCAGGTCGGCTACTTCCTGTGGGAACCGGCGACCCGCACGGTCATCCAGATGCTCGCCATCCCGCGCGCGCAGGTGGTGATGGCCGCGGGACGCGCCGAGCCCGACGCGAAGGAGTTCGAGCTCTCGGCCAGGCTCGGCTCCGCGACCTTCGGGATCTGCTCGGGGCCCTTCCTCCACCACGCCTTCCGCACCACCGAGTTCCGCATCCGCGTGACCTGCCACCCCGGTGGAACCTGGAGCTACGAGGAGGACACGGTCCTCGCCATTCCCGGGCGGGAGGAGCCCTTCCACCACCGGGACCGCAACACCCTCGCGAAGGTGGCCGAGCCCACGCCCAATCCCCTGGCCCGGCCCGGCGGGTAGGGGCCGCGCCTCAGGTCCCGTCCCGCACCTGCTGCGCCAGGTAGTTCTGGAGCCCGACCTGCTGGACCAGGGTGAGCTGGGCCTCGAGCCAGTTGGCGTGCTCCTCCTCGTCCTCGAGGATCTCCTCGAGGAGGTCGGCCGTTCCGGCGTCGCCCGCCTGGCGGCAGAGCTCGCTGCCGCGGTTCAGCACCGGGATGGCGCGCTGCTCGAGCGCCAGGTCGAGGCGGAGCTGCTCCTCCACCGTCTGGCCGATGCTCACCTTCCCGAGCCGCTGCACGTTCGGCAGGCCCTCCAGGTAGAGGATGCGCTCGATGACCTCGTCCGCGTGCTTCATCTCGTCGATGGACTCGGCCCGGACCTTCTTCCACAGCCGCTCGTACCCCCAGTTCTCGCACATCCGAGCGTGCAGGAAGTACTGGTTGATCGCGGTGAGCTCGTTGCTCAGCACCTCGTTGAGGAGGTCGAGGATTCGGGGATCGGCCTTCATGGTCTGCCTCCAGCGTCGAGCCGGGCCGGCGGGATCGGGACCCGGGCCCGGCGGTTCCCTGCGCCCGCTCCCGTCATGCGGCGGCCCTCGCTGCGCCGGCGGCCCCGGTCCGGCGCGGACACCCGGCGCACGGCTCCTCCCTGCACGGCGCCGAGACGATGCGGGCGACCTCCTCCGCGCAGCAGCCGCAGTCCGATCCCACCCCGGTGTCGCGAACCACCTCGTCGAGGCTCCGCCCCACCGCGGCGGCGCGGAGGGCGTGGTCCGAGACCGCGCGGCACAGGCAGACGATCATCCGCGGGCCCTCCGGGCGTCTCGCAGGCAGGCGGCGCATCGCCCGTAGAGCTCGAGCTTGTGGCTCTCGACGGTGAAGCCGTGCTCGCGCGCCACCGCGAGCTGCAGCGCCTCGATCCGCGGGTTCTCGAACTCGACGATCGTCCCGCAGGAGGTGCAGATGAGGTGGTCGTGGTGGGCGCGCTCCGCCACCGGCTCGTAGCGCGTGACCCCGTCGCCGAACTGGCGCGGGGCCGCGAGCCCGCAGTCCGACAGGAGCTTGAGCGTCCGGTACACGGTCGCCTGCCCGATCCCGCGCCGCCGGACCCTCCGGGTGAGCTCCTCGACCGAGACGTGCTCCCTGGCCGCCAGGAACGCCTCGACGACGAGGTCGCGCACCCCGGAGTGCCGCAGGCCGCTCCTCTCGAGGTGGGCGTCGAGCAAGGCCCCGAAGGTCGGGGGCGGTGGGCCCGCGCCGCGCTGCTTCCGGCTTCTGGGGGTCACGTGGGCTCTCTCCGGGCGGCCCCTGGCGGGGCGAAGGATGATAATGGAATTCATTATCAGAAGGCCCCCGGCTCGGTCCTTGATCGCGGTCAATGTCCGTCGGGCGACCCACTCTTCCCCTGGGTGTGGTACAAGGCGCGTGGGGGGAAGCCCATGAGGGCGCGCATCGGCGCGCACTGGGCGCCTGTTGTCGCTCTGAGTCGGATGCTCTATTCATGGTTTTCCAGGGGCGTCAGCCCCGCGGAGGTTCTTCATGGGCGCGCGAAGGGCGGTGGCTCCGGCGGATTCCAGGTCGGCCTGGGGATCGAGGTCGTCGACCTACAAGGTGGCGGAGCACCGCGTGTTCCTTTCGGGACGGACGGGCGCCTGGAACGTGAACGTGGACGAGAAGAGCCTTCCGAACGGCTTCGCGACCGAAGCCGAGGCCTGGGAGGCGGGCGTGCGCGAGGCGGATCGGCTCGACCGCCTCGGGTGACCGTGCCCCGCGCCCCGTTCCTGCACCTCTTGCTCGCGGCGCTTCTCGGCCCCGGGCTCGCCCGCGCCGAGGTCGTCGCCCTGCTGCCGGTGACCGGCGCCAACGTCGACGCCGGCACGCTGGAGGCCGCCCGCGACGTCCTGCGCGCCCATCTGGAGACCAGCGGCCGGCAGGTGCGGCTCGCCGCGGGCGATCCGGTGCGGGAGCCCGACGCCAGGGAGGCCGCGGCGGCGGCGCAGGCGGTGGGGGCGACCCGCGCCGCGGTGCTCCGCCTGTCCAGGCTGGGGTCGGGGCTGCGCGCGCGGCTCACCGTCTACGAGGTCCCCGGCGGCCGGCAGCTCCACACGGACGACATGCCCGCCGGCTCCCCCGACGACATCGACCCGGTCCTGCAGCGCCTGGCGCAGGGCTACGCCGCCGGCAGCCGGGCCGTGTCCATGGCCGAGATCGACACCGTCACCGGCAAGGAGGCGACCCCGCTGAACCGCATCCCGGCGGCGAGGGGCTTCGGCGTCCGCCTCGGCGGCATCACGCCCCTCAACCCCGGCGGCACGGAGAGCGGAACCGGCGGCGGGTTCTTCTGGCAGTACGACGCCCGGTCGTTCTTCGTCGACGTCTCCTTCGACGGCTTCTGGGGGAGGCGCTACCACGACGTCTCGACCGGCTTCGGCGCCTACCTCCCCTTCCTGCGCGGCAACCTGACCCCGTACCTGGGCGCCGGGCTCCGCTACGCCTGGACCCGCTCCGAGGGCGACTGGTCCTCGGGCCTGCAGCCGCAGGCCGTCGCGGGCGTGATGCTCGGCCGCCTCACCACCGTCCAGATCCGCGCCGAGGCGACCTGGTACTACGCCACCTTCGCGACGGCCGGCCGGAACACCAACGGCCTGCTCTGGACCGTCGGGGTGGTCTACTGAAGCGCCCGGCGAGGGCGGAGGCCGCCCCCCGCGACCACGCGACCGACTCCTGGTCGCCGGCGCGGCGGCCGGGGCCGATGCGCTGAGCGTCAGGCCGCGGCGGCGCCTCCGGGGACGGCTTCCTCCCGCCGGGCGGCCAGCCGCCGCCGCCGGGGCCCGCCGGCGGCGAGGTGCCCGAGCGCGACCGCCGCGGCCAGCGCCAGGCAGGCGAGCCAGAGCGTCCGCCCGCCCCAGCGGCCGAAGATCTCCCCGCCGAGGATGGGCGAGAGGGCCATGGTGAGGCCCCAGGTCATGGAGAAGGCGCCCTGGTAGCGCCCGCGCAGCTCCGGGGGCGCGAGCTCGGCGACCAGCGCCGCCGCCACCGGGAAGCCCACCACCTCCCCGACCGTCCAGAGCGCCGTGCCCACCGCGTAGACGGGCAGGCTCCCGCCGAGCGCGTTCACGCCGAAGCCCAGGCCGATGAGGAGCGCCGAGGCGGCGAGCAGGTGCGCCCCGTCATGCCGGCGAAGGCGCGGGGAGACGAGGGGCTGGAGCACCACCACGCCCAGGCAGTTCGCGGCCATGAGCACCGAGAAGACCGAGGGCCCGAGGCCGTGGGCCGCCATGTCGAGCGGGAGCCCGAGCAGCCACTGCGTGAAGACGAGCAGCGCCCCGAGGTGCAGGAGGAGGAAGGTGGCGAAGGGCCCGTCGCGGAAGGCGCGGCCCAGGCCGGCCAGCGCGGGTCCGGGGACGAGCCCGGCCGGCCGCGTCTCGGGGACGAAGCGCAGCACGATGACCCCGAAGGCGGCGGTGGTGGCCGCGTCGGCCACGAAGAGCGCCGGCAGGTTCCGGTCGGCGAAGAGCCCCCCGAGCAGGAGGCCCACCGACATCCCCATGTTCACCGCCCAGTAGACGAGCCCCCAGGCGCGGCTCCGCTCCGGCGGAGGGACCACGTCCACCACCGCGGCGTTCGCCGCCGGGGCGTAGAGGTTGCAGGTGGCGGCGAGGAAGGCGAGGACCGCCAGCAGGGCGGGCGCCCGGGCCAGCGCCAGCGCCACGATGGTGAGCGCGCCCCCGAGCAGGCCGCCGACCATGGTGGCCCGCCGGCCGTAGCGGTCGGCGAGGGCGCCGCCGACGGGGGCCGCCAGCGCGGTCCCCAGGCCGTAGAGGGCCACCACCCGGCCCGCCGCCTCCACCTCGAAGCCGCGCTCCCGCACCAGGTAGATGGCGAGGAAGGCGGCGACGAAGGTGGCGGCCCGGTTCACGAGGAAGCCCCACCAGAGCGCCCAGAAGGCGCCCGGCAGGTCGCCGGTGGCAGCGCGGATGCGGCCGCGGAGGGACACGGCGCGGCGTTCTACCAGGCCGAGGGGACGGCGCGCCAGGCGCAGGGCGGATGCCTCCCCGAGAGCGAGCTCCTCCCGCGCCGGATGCCCGAGCACCCGGCCGCCGATCCCGTCGGGTCCCGATTCGCGCTACTGCAGCGCGAAGCCGAAGACGTCGCCGCCCGCGGTGAGCGGTCCCGAGATGGCCGCGTTCACCGCTCCGCCGTCCGGCGCGGCGACGAAGAGCTCGAACTGATCGTCGACCAGCTGATCGGCCCGGTAGACCAGGCGCGAGGCGTCCGGCGCCCAGCGGAAGCCGCCGCTCGCTCCCCCGCCCGGCACCGGCTGCCCGGAGACCCGGACGCTGCCGCTGCCGTCGGGGAGCGCGGTGAACAGCTCGAATCGGTCGTCG
>DATBLK010000096.1:0-8481 GCA_036555405.1 Anaeromyxobacteraceae bacterium | reverse complement strand
GCAACTACTCGACCGAGGACATCGCCTTCGTCGAGGCGCTTCCGGCGCGGGCGTCCCTGCGGGTGAAGGTCCCTCCCGCGGCGCAGGCCCTCTGCGCCCCGCCGGGTGAGGCGCAGGCCTGGGTCTGGGCCCGCCCGACCGGGAACAACATCAACGCCGGCGTGGACGCGATCCTCGGCCTGGTGGACGCGGTCCGCTCCGTGACCCCGTCGCAGCGGGGCAGCGACCGGCGGGGCTGGGGGCCGTTCGACGACCGCCAGCACCCCGGGGTCCGGATCCGGGTGGTGATGACCCGCACCTGGTCCGGGGCGACGCCGACCTACGCCTACGCCTTCGAGGCCATGCGCCCCGCGGATCCAGGGGCGGCCTGGGCCGCGGTCATCGAGGGCCTCTTCACCGGCGGCTCGGCCCGCACCGGCTCGGGCGACCTCGCCATCCACTTCGGCGTGCTGCGGGCGCTGGGCATGAGCGACGACCCGCGCGACCCCGTCGCCGACATCGCGATCCACTACGACAAGACCGGCGACCCCGAGACGCTGGACCTCGACCTGGCGGCGCAGCCCGACGGCGGCTTCGGCGTCGTCGCCTTCCGCTACGGCTTCGCAGGCTACGCCGACGGCTTCGGCGTCTTCGACTACGCCTTCCGGAACGCCGCCGGCGACCGCGCCGAGGTGAGCGCGCACTTCGCGCCCGACGCCGCCGGGCGCGGCGACGTGGCCCTGAGCCCGGCGGCCGCCCCCGGCCTCCGGATCCTCTACTCGATCTGCTGGGACGCCGCCGGCTGCATCACCGCGGTGAACGATCCGCTCGACGTGGCCGGCCACTGCGGCGCCAGCCCCTGCGTGCTCAATTGGCCCGCGGGGTGTCCGGCGGTGCGGTAGGCCGCGGGGGGACGTCCTCCTCCCCGGAGGGGGACGGGGATGGGTCGAGGGAGGGGGAGGGCGCCTCGCCGAGGTCGACGTCGAAGTCGGGGTCGAGGTCCCGGTCGAGCTCGCGGCCGGGGTCCCCCCGCTCCCCTGCCAGCAGCCTCTCCAGCTCCGCGGCCGCCCGCGCGTGCTCCTCGTCCCCGATCCGCCCCACCTCCCGCATCCGGTCGAGGAGCCGCCGGGCGCGCCCGGCGAGCCAGCGCGGCGCGCGCGGGAGCTCGGCGCGGCGGGGGGCCGGCAGCATCGAGGCGAGGAGCGCGGAACGCGCCAGGTCGAGGTCGCGAGCCGGCATGCCGAACCAGTGGCGGGCCGCCTCCTCGGCGCCGAAGACGCCGTCGCCCCACTCGGCCACGCCGAGGTAGAGCGCCAGGATGCGCCGCTTGGGGAGCGCTCGCTCGAGCTTCCAGGCCAGCACCGCCTCCCGCGCCTTGCGCCACAGGCTGCGGTCGGTCCCGAGCCAGAGGTTCTTGGCGAGCTGCTGCGTGACCGTGGAGGCGCCGCGGCCCAGGCGCCCGCGCGACAGCGCCGCGCCGGCCGCGAGCCGGAGCTCGCGCCAGTCGAAGCCCCGGTGGACCCAGAACGACGCATCCTCGGCGAGGAGGACGGCCTCGACGAGCCGGGGCGAGAGCCGGTCGAGCGGCACGATCTGCATGCGGGGGCGGAAGGGCCGGCCGGCGGCGCGCGCCTCGGCGCGCCGCTGCTCCAGGAGCTCGGTGGTGCGCGGGTCCTGCCGGAGGAGCGCTCCGGCGGACGGGGTGGCGACGGCGAGCGCGCCCAGGACCAGGGCCGCGGCCGCCGGGAGGGCGCCGAGCGCGAGCAGCACTCGCCGGGACGGGCGGGCCATGGCGCGGCACCCTACGGCAGCGCCGGCTGCGCCACAACGCCGCGCCGTCCCCTTCCGGTTCCTTGACCCACGGGCGGGGGGGCTCCCATCGTGAGGTCACTCGGGCGAGGCGGTCCAGCGGCGAGTCGCGGAGGGACCATGGGAAACCGGAAGGCGTACGTCGAGAAGGACTTCTCCGGGGTGCGGGGGCTGGCCGGCATCTCCAACGGCCAGATCGAGGAGCACCTCAAGCTCTACGCCGGCTACGTGAAGCGGACCAACGCGCTCACCGACCGGCTCTCGGCGATGGCGAGCGAGGGGAAGGCCGCCGGCTCCGACCCGGTGTACGCCGAGCTCACGCGTCGCCTGGGGTTCGAGTACGACGGCATGATCCTCCACGAGCACTACTTCGGGAACCTGACGGCCGGGGCCCGGGCCGAGCCGCCGGCCGGCGGCGAGCTCCGCCAGGCCATCGAGGCGTCGTTCGGGAAGTACGAGACCTGGCTCGCCGACTTCCGCGCCATCGCCACCATGCCGGGGGTGGGCTGGGCCGCGACCTACCAGGACCCGTCGACCCGCTGGCTCTCCAACCACTGGGTCACGCTCCACAGCGACGGGAACCCGGCGGGCTTCGCGCCCATCCTGGTGCTCGACGGCTGGGAGCACGCCTTCATGCGCGACTACCAGGCCACCGAGCGCGCCAGGTACGTGGAGGCGTTCCTCAGGAACGTCGACTGGGCCTCCTGCGAGCGGCGCCTGCGGTAGGGCGGGCCATGATCGACCACATGACGCTCACGGTGCGGGACCTGCCGCGGAGCAAGGCGTTCTACGAGAAGGCCCTGGCGCCGCTCGGCTACGCCGTGCAGATGGACTTCGCCGAGGTCTGCGGCTTCGGCCCCCCGCACAAGCCGGCCTTCTGGCTCAAGCAGGGCGACCCGCCGACGCAGCCGATGCACATCGCCTTCGTCGCCGCCGACCGGCCGGCGGTGGACGCCTTCCACGCCGCCGCGCTCGCCGGCGGCGCGACCGACGACGGCGCCCCGGGCCTGCGCGAGCAGTACCACCCGAACTACTACGGCGGATTCGTGAAGGACCCGGACGGCCACCCCATCGAGGCGGTGTGCCACCGCCCGCCGGGGCCGCCGGCGCGCAAGGCGGCCCGGCGGAAGGCCCCGGCCCGGGTCGCTCGCCGCGGCGCCGGGCGCCGCCCCCGCCGGCGGTGAGCGGCGCAGCCGGCGAGGCGGCGCGCCTCCCCGCGGCGCGGGTCGCCGCGCTGCGGCGGCGCCTCCTCGCCTGGTACGACGGGAGCCGCCGCGCGCTCCCCTGGCGCCCGCCCCGCGGGCTCGCCCACCCGTACCGCGCCTGGCTCGCCGAGGTCATGCTGCAGCAGACCCGGGTCGAGGCCGCGCTCCCGTACTGGCGGCGCTTCCTCGAGCGGTTCCCGTCGCTCGAGGCGCTGGCGGCGGCGCCGGAGGAGGAGGTCCTGCGGCTCTGGGCCGGGCTCGGCTACTACGCCCGGGCCCGGAACCTCCACCGCGCCGCGCGCCTGGCGCTGGCGCGGCACGGGGGCCTGCCCCCCTCCCTGGAGGCGCTCCGGGAGCTCCCCGGCTTCGGTCCCTACACCGCGGGGGCGGTGGCGAGCATCGCCTTCGGGATCCGCGCTCCCGCCGTCGACGGGAACGCCGCCCGGGTGCTGGCGCGCCTCTTCCTCGTCGAGGCGCGCCCGGGGGAGCGGCCCGGCCGCAACCTGGCCTCCCTGGCGGCGGCGCTGGTGCCGCCCGATCGCCCGGGCGACTGGAACCAGGCGCTCATGGACCTCGGGGCCGGGCCGTGCGGCAGGGCGCCCCGGTGCGGCCGCTGTCCGGTCGCGTCCCTCTGCCGCGCCCGGGCCGAAGGCCGCCAGAAGGAGGTGCCGGCGCCGCGGTCCCGCCCGCCGGGCCGCCGCCTGCTCCTCGCCTGCGGCGCCGTGCTGCGGGGCGGGCGCCTGCTCGTGGCCCGCCGCCGGGGCGACGGCCTGCTGGGCGGGCTCTGGGAGCTCCCCAGCGCCGAGGTGCGGGTCGGCGCCGCCGCGCGCCGCGCCCTGGCCCGCTCGCTGACCTCGCGGCTCGGCCCGGGCCTGCGCGTCGGAACGCTGCTCGGCGCCGTGGATCGGGAGCTCACCCACCGGCGCCTGCGGCTCGAGGCCTACGAGGTGGCGATGCGCCGGGCGCGGACGCCCGCCGGCATGCGCTGGGTCCGGGCCGGCGAGCTGGGCGCGGCCGGGCTCTCGGCGGCCATGCGCCGGCTGGCGGAGGCGGTGCTCGCGCGCCGGGGCGGCGCGGCTTGACAGCGATGGACGCCCCCGTATAATGCGCGCCCTTCGCTCTCAGGGGAGTCTGCACCCGCGCCCCGTGGAACCAGGGGCGTTTTTGTTGCCGGAACGAGGCCTTCGGTCACCGCATGCCGACGATCAGCCAGCTCGTGCGCCAGGGGCGCCAGAAGCTCCAGACGAAGAAGAAGGCCCCGGCACTGCGGGAGTCGCCGCAGAAGCGCGGCGTCTGCACGCGGGTCTACACGACCACGCCGAAGAAGCCGAACTCGGCGCTGCGGAAGGTGGCCCGGGTGCGCCTGACGAACGGGTTCGAGGTGACGAGCTACATCCCGGGCGTCGGCCACAACCTGCAGGAGCACTCGGTGGTGCTCATCCGCGGGGGGCGCGTCAAGGACCTCCCCGGCGTGCGCACCACATCATCCGGGGAACCCTCGACGCCGTGGGCGTGCAGGGCCGCAAGCAGAGCCGCTCCAAGTACGGGGCCAAGCGCCCGAGCTAGGACCGCCCGATGCCCCGCCGCCGCGAGATCGAGAAGCGCAGGATCCTGCCCGATCCCAAGTTCCAGGACCGGCTGGTCGCCAAGTTCATCAACAGCCTGATGCGCCGGGGCAAGAAGTCCACCGGCGAGCGGATCCTCTACGGCGCCTTCTCCCAGGTGGAGAACAAGCTCAAGGACGACCCGCTCAAGGTCTTCAAGAAGGCGCTCGACAACGTGAAGCCGGTCGTGGAGGTGAAGAGCCGCCGCGTCGGCGGCGCCACCTACCAGGTCCCGGTCGAGGTCCGGCAGGACCGGCGCGTGGCCCTGGCGATGCGCTGGCTCATCGAGTACGCCAAGGCCCGCGGCGAGAAGACGATGGTGGAGAAGCTGGCGGGGGAGATCATCGACGCCGCCAACAACCGCGGGAACGCGGTGAAGAAGCGCGAGGACACCCACAAGATGGCCGAGGCCAACAAGGCCTTCGCCCACTACCGCTGGTAGGAGGAGACGCAGGCGAGCGGGCCGGCTCGGTCGGCCAGGAAGCTCGGAAGCTCGGAGTTCTTTGAAAGCCTGGAAAGCTCGGTCCGGTCGGACCGCAACGGCGTCGCCGCTCACGGTTCGCGTCCACAGGTCGCAGGGAAGGGAAGATGGCCCGCACCACACCACTCGAGCGCTACCGCAACATCGGGATCATGGCGCACATCGATGCCGGGAAGACGACCACGACCGAGCGGATCCTCTTCTACACCGGCGTCACCCACAAGATCGGCGAGGTCCATGAGGGCACCACCGTCATGGACTGGATGGAGCAGGAGCGCGAGCGCGGCATCACCATCACCAGCGCCGCCACCACCTGCTTCTGGCGCGAGCACCGCATCAACATCATCGACACCCCGGGCCACGTGGACTTCACCATCGAGGTGGAGCGCTCGCTGCGCGTCCTCGACGGCGCGGTGGCGGTCTTCGACGCCGTGAGCGGCGTGGAGCCGCAGTCGGAGACCGTGTGGCGCCAGGCCGACCGCTACCACGTGCCGCGCATCTGCTTCATCAACAAGATGGACCGCGTCGGCGCCGACTTCTTCATGTCGGTGCGCACCATCCAGGAGAAGCTGGCCGCCAAGCCGCTGGTGCTCCAGATCCCCATCGGCCGCGAGGACAAGTTCCGCGGGATGGTCGACCTCGTGAAGATGAAGGGCATCGCCTTCGACGACGAGACCATGGGGGCCAAGTACCAGGAGATCCCCATCCCCCCCGACCTCGAGGCCCAGGCCCGGGAGTACCGGGCGGCGCTGGAGGAGGCGGTCGCGGAGGTCGACGACGACCTGATGGCGAAGTTCCTCGACGGCCACCCGCTCGGGCTCGAGGACGTGAAGCGCGGCATCCGCAAGGGCGCCATCGGGATGCACTTCTTCCCGGTGATCTGCGGCACCGCCTTCAAGAACAAGGGGGTCCAGCAGATCCTGGACGCGGTCGTCGACTACCTCCCGAGCCCTCTCGACGTGCCGCCGATGCGGGGGCTCGACGGGAAGGGCGTCGAGGTGGTGCGGAAGACCGCCGACGGCGAGCCCTTCGCGGCGCTGGCCTTCAAGCTCATGAACGACCCCTTCGTGGGCAACCTCACCTTCTTCCGCGTCTACTCCGGAAAGCTCGAGGCCGGCTCGGGGGTCTACAACGCCACCAAGGACCGGCGGGAGCGGATCGGCCGTCTCCTCCAGATGCACGCCAACAAGCGGGAGGAGATCAAGGAGGTGCTGGCCGGCGACATCGCCGCCGCGGTGGGCCTGCGCCAGACCACCACCGGCGACACCCTCTGCGACGAGGGAGCCAAGGTCATCCTGGAGCGGATGGAGTTCCCGGAGCCGGTGATCTCGGTGGCGATCGAGCCCAGGACCAAGGGCGATTCCGACAAGATGGGCGTCGCGCTCCAGCGCCTGCAGATGGAGGACCCGAGCTTCCGCGTCCGCACCGACGAGGAGACCGGCCAGACCATCATCTCCGGGATGGGCGAGCTTCACCTCGAGATCATCGTCGACCGCATGCTCCGGGAGTTCAAGGTCGAGGCCAACGTGGGCAAGCCCCAGGTCGCCTACCGGGAGACCATCACCCGCACCGTCGAGGCCGAGGGGCGTTACATCCGGCAGACCGGCGGCCGCGGCCAGTACGGCCACTGCTGGCTCCGCCTCCATCCCCAGCCCCCGGGGACGGGCTACGTCTTCGAGAACGCCATCGTCGGCGGCGTCATCCCCAAGGAGTTCATCCACCCCATCGAGAAGGGCATCGAGGAAGCGATGCAGGGCGGCGTGCTCGCCGGCTTCCCGGTGGTGGACGTGAAGGTCGAGGTCTTCGACGGCAGCGCCCACGACGTCGACTCCTCGGAGATGGCCTTCAAGATCGCCGGCTCCATCGGCTTCAAGGAGGGCGCCAACCGGGCCCACCCGGTGCTCCTCGAGCCGGTGATGAGCGTCGAGGTCGTCACGCCCGAGCCCTTCATGGGCGACGTCATCGGCGACCTGAACAGCCGGCGCGGGAAGATCCTGGGGATGAACCCCCGGGCCGGGGCCCAGGTGATCGACGCCCAGGTCCCGCTCGCCGAGATGTTCGGCTACGCCACCGACCTCCGCTCCAAGACCCAGGGCCGGGCCACCTACACCATGCAGTTCGGCCACTACGCCCAGGTCCCGAACAGCATCGCCGAGACCATCGTCACGAAGTCCAGGGGCCTGGCCGCGGCCCGTTAGCGAGACGCAGGAAGGAGGGCACACATGTCCAAGGAGAAGTTCGAGCGGACGAAGCCGCACGTGAACGTGGGGACGATCGGGCACGTGGACCACGGGAAGACGACGCTGACGGCCGGGATCACGAAGGTGCTGGCGCAGCGGGGGATGGCGCAGTTCATGGCCTACGACCAGATCGACAAGGCGCCGGAGGAGCGGGAGCGAGGGATCACGATCGCGACGGCGCACGTGGAGTACCAGACGGACAAGAGGCACTACGCGCACGTGGACTGCCCTGGGCACGCGGACTACGTGAAGAACATGATCACCGGGGCGGCGCAGATGGACGGGGCGATCCTGGTGGTGAGCGCGGCGGACGGGCCGATGCCGCAGACGCGGGAGCACATCCTCCTGGCGAGGCAGGTGGGGGTTCCGTACATCGTGGTCTACCTGAACAAGGTGGACATGGTGGACGACAAGGAGCTGCTCGACCTGGTGGAGCTGGAGGTGAGGGAGCTCCTGTCGAAGTACGAGTTTCCCGGGGACAAGATTCCGATCGTGAGGGGGAGCGCGCTGAAGGCGCTGGAGGGGGACAAGGGAGAGCTCGGGGAGCCGTCGATCCTGAAGCTGATGGAGGCGGTGGACTCGTACATTCCGACGCCGAAGCGGGCGACGGACAAGCCGTTCCTGATGCCGGTGGAGGACGTGTTCTCGATCTCGGGGCGTGGGACGGTGGCGACGGGGCGGGTGGAGCGGGGGATCATCAAGGTCGGGGAAGAGGTGGAGATCGTGGGGCTGCGGGCCACCACCAAGACGGTGGTGACGGGGGTGGAGATGTTCCGCAAGCTCCTGGACGAGGGGCAGGCGGGGGACAACGTGGGGTGCCTGCTGCGGGGGCTGAAGCGGGAAGAGGTGGAGCGGGGGCAGGTGCTGGCGAAGCCGGGGTCGATCACCCCGCACACGAAGTTCAAGGCGGAGGTGTACGTGCTCACCAAGGAGGAGGGTGGGCGGCACACGCCGTTCTTCAACGGGTACCGGCCGCAGTTCTACTTCCGGACCACGGACGTGACCGGGTCGGTGCAGCTCCCGACCGGGGTGGAGATGGTGATGCCCGGAGACAACATCACCATGACGGTGGAGCTCATCACGCCCATCGCCATGGAGAAGGAGCTCCGCTTCGCCATCCGCGAGGGCGGCCGCACCGTCGGAGCCGGCGTCGTGGCCGAGGT
>DATBLK010000085.1:0-7175 GCA_036555405.1 Anaeromyxobacteraceae bacterium | reverse complement strand
GGCCGCGTCTGGTCGGGTCGGGCAGGGGAAGCGTGGTCCGCATCCGGGCGCCGGGCGTGGTCGTCGAGGGGTTCGACATCGACGGCCTGGCCGGCGGCGACCTGGTGGCCGACTCGTCGGGCGTGCACGTGGCCGCCCCCGGCGCGACCGTGCGCGACTGCCGCATCGCCAACACCCTCTTCGGCGTCTACGTGCGCCAGGCGCCGGGCGCGCGCGTCGAGGGCAACGTCATCCGCGGCATCCCCGGCCGCGAGGCCGGCGAGAAGGGATCGGGGATCCACGTCTGGAACACGACCGACTTCGCCTTCGTCGGCAACGACATCGCGGATGCGCGCGACGGCATCTACATCCAGAACGCCTCCCGGGGCCTCATCCGGGAGAACGTGGCGCGCCGGCTGCGCTACGGCCTCCACTACATGAACTCCGACGACAACGTCTTCGAGGACAACCTCTTCGAGCGCTCGGCGGCGGGCGCGGTCCTCATGTTCTCCAGCCGCATCCAGTTCCGCCGCAACCGCTTCCTCCACAACCG
Source organism: Anaeromyxobacteraceae bacterium (assembly GCA_036555405.1). Lineage (GTDB taxonomy): Bacteria > Myxococcota > Myxococcia > Myxococcales > Anaeromyxobacteraceae > DATBLK01. The sequence continues at coordinate 6,643 of DATBLK010000085.1, read as the reverse complement.
CGGCTTCGCCTCGGTGGGGCTGCTCTTCAAGGACGTCGGCGACTCGGTCGCCGAGGACAACCTCGTCGCCGACAACGCGCGCGGCATCTTCCTGGAGGGCTCCCTCCGCAACGTCTTCCGCCGCAACGTCATCGCCGGGTCCGACGCGGCCCTGGTGCTCTACGGCTCCTGCGCCGGGAACCGCTTCGAGGGCAACGCCTTCCTCGGCAACCTCAGCCCGCTCAACCTGTTCGCCCGCCGCACCGACACGCTCTTCGACGGCAACTACTGGTCGGACAACGACGAGCCGGACCTCGACGGCGACGGGCGCAGCGATCGCCCGTACCGGGTGGGAAGCCTCTTCGACCACCTCCGCGGAAACCTCACCGCCGCCGATCTGCTGGCGCAGAGCCCGGCGGCCGCCGCCCTCTCGGCCGCGGAGCGGACCTTCCCGGTGCTCGACCCCGTCGAGGTCGTCGACCGCGCCCCGCTGGCGAGGCCGCCGGCCCTGGCCGACGTGCCGGCCCCGGCGCCCCGGCGGCGCGGGCTCCATCCGTGGGGCGCGCTGGGCGGGCTCGGCCTGCTGGCGCTCGGCCTGGCGGGCCTGACCGGGCTGCGCCCCTGGCGGCGCGCCGGGAGGCCGGCGTGATCCGCTTCCGGGCGCTCACGAAGTCCTTCGGCGCGAACCACGCCGTCCGCTCCCTCACCCTCACCGTCGGGGCCGGCGAGGTGGTGGCGCTCCTCGGGCCCAACGGGTCGGGGAAGACCACCTCGCTCAAGGCCGCCGCCGGCCTCATCCGGCCCACCTCGGGAGAGGTGCTGGTCGGCGAGCCCGGGCGCCCCGCCGCCCAGCGCGACGCGCGCCGGGCGCTGTCCTTCCTGCCGCAGAAGGTCTCCTTCCCGGAGTCGCTCACCGGCCGCGAGGTGGTCGAGTTCTACCGCCGGCTGCGCGGCGCCGCCCCGGGGCGCACCGACGACGTGCTCAGGGTGGCTGCGCTCAACGGGGCGGCGGGGCGCCAGGTCGGGACCTACTCCGGAGGGATGACGCAGCGGCTGGGGCTGGCGGTGGCCGCCCTTCCCGAGGCGCCGGTGATGCTCCTGGACGAGCCCACCTCCTCTCTCGACGCCGACGGCCTCTGCAGCTTCTACGGCCTGGTGGAGCGGCGCCGCCACCTCGGCCAGGCGGTCCTCTTCACCTCGCACCAGTGGGGGGACGTGGAGCGCCTCGCCGACCGGGTGGCGGTGCTGGTCGACGGGAGGCTGGTCGCCGACCTCTCGCAGGGCGAGCTGTCGGAGCGCCTCGCCGAGCGCGGGGTGATGCGGGTCCGGCTCGACGCCTGCCCGCCGGCCCTCCTGGCGCGGGCGCAGGCGGTTGCGCCGGGCACGCGCTGGGCGCTCTCCCAGCTGGTGATTCCCGGCGCGGCCCCGGCCCGGGCGGCGGCGCTGGAAGCCGTGCGCGCCGCCGGCGCCGAGATCCGCGGCCTGGTCTCCGAGGACGGGCGACTGGACGCGCTCTACCGGGACCTGGCGGGAGGTGCGCCGTGAAGTCCGCCGGCGCGGGCCTGCTGGCGCTGGCCCTGGCCGCCTGCGCGCGCGGTCCGGCGCAGCCCGGCCCCCTCGACACCCGCAACGACGCCTGCAGCCACTGCCGGATGGCCGTGTCCGACGCCCGCTTCGCGGCGCAGATCGCGGCGCCCGGGGAGGAACCCATGTTCTTCGACGACCTGGGCTGCCTCCGCGACCACCTCCGGACCCGGCCGCGCCTGCCCCGCGGCGCCGTGGCCTTCGCGGCCGACCACCGCACCCGCGCCTGGGTCCGCGCCTCGCGCGCCGTCTACACCCGCCGGGAGTCGGTGGAGACGCCCATGTCCTCGCACCTCCTGGCCCATGCCGACGCGGCCTCGCGCGACGCCGACCCCGTCGCCGCCGGAGGGACGCCGGTGAGCGCGGCCGAGGTCTTCGGGCCGGAGGGGCCCCCGGGGGGTGGGCCGTGAGCGCCGGGCGCCCCTCGCTGACGCTGCTGGTGGCGAGCCAGGAGCTGTCGCTCGCCGTGCGCTCGCGCTGGACGCAGGTCTTCGCCGCCGTCTTCGCGGTCCTGGCGCTGGGCGTCTCGGGGTCCGGCTACATCCTGTCGGGCGGGCGGGGGTTCCAGGACTTCGCCCGGACCAGCGCGTCCCTGGTGCAGCTGGTGGTGCTGGTCGTGCCGCTGGCGGCGCTGCTCATGGGCGTGCTGGCGCTGGCGCCGGAGCGAGGCACCGCGGAGCTGCTCTACGCGCAACCCATCTCCCGCCGCGAGATCCTCGTCGGCAAGCTGCTCGGGCTCTTCGCCGCGCTGGCGGCCGCCGAGCTCGTCGGCTTCGGGCTGGCCGGGCTGGTGGTCTTCTCCAGCACGGGCGAGGAGGGCGGAGCCGGCTACGCGGTCCTGGTCGTGAGCTCGCTCTTCCTCACCGCCGCCTTCCTGGCGATCGCCGCGCTCATCGCCGCCGGCGCCGTCGGGCGCAAGCGGGTCCGGGCGCTGGCCGTGGCGCTGGTCGTGTGGTTCGCGGCCGTGATCCTCCTCGACCTCGTCGCCCTCGGGGTCGCCTCGCTGCTGCCCTCCACCGCCGCCTCCCGGCTGCTCATCGCCTCGGTCGTCGCCAACCCCGCCGGCGCGGTGCGCACCGGCGCGCTTCTGGGCATCGAGGGGACGGCGGCCTTCGGCTCCGCGTCGCTCGCGCTCCTGCGCTTCACCGGGGGGCCCGCGCGCACGGCGGTGCTGCTGGCGCTCTCCCTGCTGGCCTGGGTGGTGCTGCCGGCCGTGGCGGCGACGCGCCGGCTCTCTCGAATCGACCTCTGATCCGGAGCGGGCTCGCGGCTAGCGGCCGAGGCCCCCGGCATCGAGCCGGAGCAGGCCGCGGCGGCGCGCCGCCTCCCGCGCCGCGCCCAGCTCGGCGGGCGTCGGCCGCCGCGCCAGGTGCGCGATGCCGCCCGCGAGGTGGCACGGCCGGTATTGATCCATGAGGTTCACCCAGGTGCGCGGCGAGAGCTCCTCGCCGACGAAGCGCAGGACCTCGTCCGTGCCCGAGAGGCCGGACGGCAGGACGAGGTGCCGCACCAGGAGACCTCGCCGGGCGATCCCCCGGTCGTCGAGGACCAGGTCGCCGACCTGCCGGTGCATCTCCTTCACCGCCGCGCGATTCGCCTCGGCGTACCCCGGGACCCCCGAGCACCTTCGCGCCGTCTCCGAGTCGGCGTACTTCATGTCGGGCATGTAGATGTCGACGACGCCGTCGAGGAGCCGCAGCGCCTCCAGGCCGTCGAAGCCTCCCGAGTTCCACACCAGGGGAAGCCGGAGCCCGCGGTTCGCGGCCAGGGCCAGCGCGCCGAGGATCTGGGCCACCACGTGGCTCGGCGAGACCAGGTTCACGTTGTGGCAGCCCCGCCGCTGGAGCTCGAGCATGACGTCGGCGAGCTCCTCCTCCGAGACCAGGCTTCCCTCGCCCGCCGAGGCGATCTCCCAGTTCTGGCAGAAGGCGCAGCGCAGGTTGCAGAAGCTGAAGAAGATGGTTCCCGAGCCGGCGCTGCCGCTGAGGACGTCCTCCTCGCCGTGGTGGGCGAAGAAGCCGTGGACCCGGGCGCGCTCGTACGTCCGGCACCGGGCGCCGGCGCTCGCCCGGAGGCGGTTCACCTTGCAGCGGTTGGCGCACAGGTCGCAGCTCTCGAGGCGCAGGCGGGCCCCGGCGGCCCGGGCGCGGAGCTCCCCGTTCCGGAGCAGGCGGAGGTAGGCGGGCTCGAGGGGCTGGGGTGGCACGTTCGTCGCGGATCATCCTCCCCCGCGCGGAGGCGGAAGGACAGCACCCTCGGCCCCGGCGCCGCGGCCTCGGGGCGCCCCGGGCCGGGCCCCGACCCGCCGGAAAGCGTGTCACACGAGGATGGGACGCCGCGCCGTGTGCCCAACCGGAGCCCTTGCGACGGCCGACCGCGACCTGCGAGCGTTTTCGCGGACGGAGAGCTCGATCGCCGGGGAGGGACGCCGGAGATGAACAGCGACCGGAGAGGCTTCCTGAAGACGATGGGCGGGTTGGCTGCCGCCGCCGCGGCCGCGCCCGCATGCGCGCCTCGGCCCCTCGAGGCGCAGGCCGGCGGTGTCGCCGGGGCAGGCGACGACACGGCAGTCGCCGGCGCCGCCGCCAAGGTCGAGGTCGGGGACAAGTTCGGGCTCGAGCTGGACGGCTCCTTCGCCGGCTGGCTCGAGTCCTTCGAGGGCGGGGACGCGGTGGGCGCGGTGGTGACGGAGAAGGTCGGGCCCGACCTCATCCGGAAGAAGCACCTCGGGCCCGTCAAGTACGAGGACATCACCATCAGCACCGGCGCCGGGATGAGCAAGGTGTTCTACGACTGGATCAGGGACACGCTCGGCGGCCGGCCCCCGCGCAAGAACGGCTCGGTCATCGCGGCGGACCGCGACGCCGTGGAGCGGTCGCGCCTGGACTTCAGCAACGCCCTCGTCTCCGAGGTGAGCCTGCCTGCGGCCGACGTGTCCAGCAAGGACTCCGGCGCGCTGACCGTCAAGCTCTCCCCGGAGCTCACGCGGCGCGCGGCGGGCAGCGGCGCGTCGATCAAGGTCGACTCGAAGGTGGCGAAGAGGTGGCTCCCGGCGAACTTCCGCCTGACGATCGACGGCCTGGACACCTCGCACGTCAGCAAGGTCGACTCCATCACCATCAAGCAGAAGGTCGCGGAGAGCCCGATCGGCGACGACCGCGACTGCGCGGCGGCGCCCGCGGGCCTGGAATTCCCGAACCTGGCCGTCACCGTGGCCCAGGCCCAGGCGCAGAGCTTCTACGACTGGCACGAGGACTTCGTCATCACGGGCAACAGCGGCGACGACCGGGAGCGGGCAGGAGCTCTCGAGTTCCTCGACCCGACGCGCCGCGAGGTCCTCTTCTCCCTCTCGTTCAACCACCTCGGCGTCTTCAAGGTCGCCGCGGAGAAGGCCGGGTCGGGGGACGACGGGATCCGCCGGGTGAAGGCCGAGATGTACTGCGAGTCGATGGAGGTCGAGTTCACGGGCGGGTTCTGAGCGGGACGGCTCAGGCGATCAGCAACCCCATTCGCGCCAGCTTGGCCAGCATCCGGTCGAACGAGCCGGCCAGCCAGGCTCTCGCCTGCTCGATCGAGGTCGCGGGCGAGCCGTCCGGCAACGCGCCCCCGCCCTGCGCCACCAGGCACTCCGCCAGCGACTCCCGCAGCGCGGCGCGGTCGCGCGTGCCGTCCGCCCACAGGAGCAGCTTCGCGGTCGCCTCGTCCTCCACCGGCATGGTCGTGTGGTACAGGGCCGTCACCTGCCGGCGGCCCGAGCCCAGCTCCCAGCGGGTGAGCGGGCTGCTGACGGGGCGATCGCCGGGCGCCGGCGTCCGGGCGGGGCGGTGGAGGTGGAGCTCGAGCAGACCGGAGGCGTGGCCGCGCAGGATCAGCTGCCCCAGCTCGGTCGCCGCCCGCCCGGCGGGCAGGCCCGCGGCCCCTTCCGGAACGCCGGCGAGCGCGAGCTCGAGCAGCTCCTCGAATGCCAGCGCCTGCGGCCATCGCTCCGCCAGGACGAGGAGGGCGGCCTTGGCGACGGGCCAGTCGGTCTTCAGGGAGGCGCCGCGGGGATGGCTGAAGCGCTCCGGCGTGCGCCCGGCCAGGTCGACCCGAGGCGACTCCGGGCGCACCAGGCCCGACACGGAGAACCGCCGGGCCAGCGCCGGCTTCAGCGAGAGGTCGAGGGCGAGGCCCTCGTGGCACAGCAGCGTCTGCCGGAAGGAGCGGCACTTGAGGAAGTCCAGGTACTGCTCCCGGGCCACGCGGTTCGCGCCCAGGCGTCCGAGCGTGCGCGAGACCTCGGGCTTGAAGGTCCAGTCCAGCATCTCGTGGAAGTCGGCCTCGGCCAGGTACTGGAGCCGGTGGCGGGCGGCTCGCTCCATGAACTCGTGGAAGTAGACCGGGAGGTTGTGCTCCTCCAGGGTGTCGTGCAGCAGGTAGTTCGCGTCCACCCGCAGGAACCGCTCCAGCTCCGCCTTGACCAGCTGGCCGTAGACGTCCGGCTCCACCTGGGACTCGGCCACGAAGCGCGCCAGGCCGACGGCGTGCTCGAGCTGCCGGGCGGGCTCGGTCACGCCGCGGATGTGGAAGAGCATCATCTCCCGGACCATCTGCCGGAGGTGGTTGCCGGGATAGGTGTTGTAGCTCACGTAGGCGACGCCCTGCGGGGAGAGGTGCCGGCGGCAGACCGCGAGCAGCGCGTCCTGCACCTCCGGCGGCACCCACGAGTAGACGCCGTGGGCGACGACGTAGTCGAACGAGCCGAGGTCGCCGGGGATGTCCGCGATGCTGCAGTGGAGGAACCGGACGTTTCCCAGCCCCAGGGCGCCGGCCATCTGCCGCGCGCGGTCGATGGGCACGCCGGCGCGGTCGACGCCCACGAACTCGCTCCCGGGCAGGTGGTACGCCATGGGCACCAGGTTGCTGCCGTTGCCGCAGCCCATCTCCAGCACGCGGCAGCGCTCGACCGGCGCTGGGGACATCCCCAGCAGCGTGCCCTGCGCGGCGAGCCGGTCGGGGTGCGTCTGCCGCTGCGCGCAGGTGGGGTAGGGCACCTCGTCGTAGGAGACGCGATGGATCGGCGGCGAGGCGCTCACGGCTG
>DATBLK010000083.1:0-5908 GCA_036555405.1 Anaeromyxobacteraceae bacterium | reverse complement strand
TCCATGGATCGGGTCCTCCTCGGCGGGGGCCTAGGCGCTGGCTCGGGCGTGGGGTCGGGGGTCCGTGCGGAACGTGCGTCGAGGATAGGCAAAAGCCCCGGAAGGGATCAACCTCCCCGCGAGGCGCAGGCCCGGCGCAGCGCCAGCACCAGCCGGCGCAGCCGCTCGGCGTGGAGCTTCAGCGCCACCCGGTTCACCACCAGGCGCCCCGAGACCTCCAGCACCGTCTCCTCGATGCGCAGGCCGTTGGCGCGCAGGGTCTCCCCCGTCTCGGTGATGTCGACGATGGCGTCGGCGAGGCCCAGCGACGGCGCCACCTCGATGGAGCCGTGGAGGTGGATGATCTCGGCGGGGAGCTGCCTGCGGGCGTAGTGCTCGGTGGCGATGCGGACGTACTTCGTGGCCACCCGCGGGGCGATGCCCCGCGGCAGGGGAGCGGCGTCGCGGGGCCGGGCCACGACCATCCGGCAGCGGCCGATGCCCAGGTCGAGCGGCTCGTAGAGGTCGCGGGGCTCCTCGCGGAGCACGTCGAGGCCGCAGACGCCGACGTCGGCGGCGCCGTGCTCCACGTAGTTCGCCACGTCGGCCGAGCGGATGGAGAGGAAGCGGAGCCCCTCCGCCGGGGCCTCGGCGGCGAGCTTCCGGGTCCCGGCCAGGAGCCGCGCCGGCGCGATCCCCAGCCCCTCCTCGAAGAGCGCCGAGGCCTCCTCCAGGAGCCGCCCCTTGGGGAAGGCGACGGTGATCCACTCCCGCCCGGTCACGCCTTCACCCGCCGGATCCGCGCCCCGAGCGGCGCCAGCCGCTCCTCGAGCCGCTCGTAGCCGCGGTCGAGGTGGTAGACGCGGTGGATGGCCGTCGTCCCCCGGGCCAGGAGCCCGGCCAGGACCAGCGCCGCCGAGGCGCGGAGGTCGCTCGCCATCACCGGAGCGCCCGAGAGGGCGTCCACCCCCTTCACCAGCGCCGTCCTCCCGTCGACGGCGACGTCGGCCCCCAGCCGGAGCAGCTCCTGGACGTGCATGAAGCGGTTCTCGAAGACCGTCTCGGTGACCACCGAGGACCCCTCCGCCACCGTGAGGAGCACCATCATCTGCGCCTGCATGTCGGTGGGAAAGCCCGGAAAGGGCGCGGTGCGCACGTCGGCGGGGCGCGGCCGCCCGTCGCCCACGGCGCGGAGTCCGCCCGGCACCTCGCGGATCTCCGCGCCGAGGGCGCGGAGCTTCTCCACCAGCGCCTCGAGGTGCGCCGGGACGCATCCCCGCACGGTGACGTCGTTCCCGGGAAGGGCGCCGGCGACGAGCAGCGTCCCGGCCTCGATCCGGTCGGGGATCACCGCGTGGTCGAGCGGGCGAAGCCGCTCCACCCCCTCGACGCGGATCTCGCTCGTGCCGGCGCCCTCGACCCGCGCCCCCATGGCGCGCAGGGCCCGGGCCAGGTCCTCGACCTCGGGCTCGCGGGCGCAGTTCGCCAGGGTGGTCGGGCCCTCGGCCAGCGCCGCGGCCATCATCGCGTTCTCGGTGCCGGTGACGGTGACGCCGTCGAAGGTGAAGGTGGCGCCCCGGAGGCGCCCGCCCGGGGCCCGGGCCTCGACGTAGCCGTGCTCGAGCCTGATCTCGGCGCCGAGCGCCTCGAGCGCCTTCAGGTGCTGGTCGATGGGCCGCGCCCCGATGGCGCAGCCCCCGGGCAGCGAGGCCCGGGCCCGGCCGAGCCGCGCCAGCAGCGGTCCGAGCACGACCACCGAGGCGCGCATGGTCTTCACGAGCTCGTAGGGCGCCTCGGCCCGCGGCGCGGCCGGCACCCGGATGCGGACCTCGTGCGCGCCCGAGCGCTCGAAGGCGCAGCCCATGTGGCCGAGGAGCCGGCCCATGGTGCGCACGTCGGCGAGGTCCGGGACGTTGCGGACCGCGTGGTCGCCCTCGGCGAGGAGGCAGGCGGCCATGGCCGGAAGCGCGGCGTTCTTGGCGCCGGCCACGGCGACCTCGCCGCGGAGCGGCGCTCCGCCCTCGATGACGATCTGGTCCATTCCGGCTCCTGGAGGGGCGGGATTCTAGGCGCTACCCCCGCGCCCTCGCCACCACGTAACGCGGGAGCCGGGCGAGGTCGTCCCGGGCGTCGGCCGAGTCGAAGCCGGCTTCCCGGCAGAGCCGGGGCAGAGTCTCGCGGTGGCTCTCGTGCATCTCGAGGACCAGCGCTCCGCCGGGCCGCAGGCGCGCCGGCGCCGCGGCGACGATGCGCCGCGCCACCGCGAGGCCGGCCTCGCCGCCGTCGAGGGCCAGCGCCGGCTCGCGCCTGACCTCGCGGGGCAGGCCCGCCAGCTCCGCCGCGGGCACGTAGGGCGGGTTCGCCACCACGACGTCGAAGCGCAGCGCCGGGTCGACGGGGGCGAAGAGGTCGCCCTGGACGAGGTCGACGCGGGCGCCGAGCGCCTCGGCGTTCTCCCGCGCCAGCGACAGCGCCTCGGCGGACAGGTCGGTGGCGAGCACCCGCGCCCGGGGCCGGGCCAGCGCGGCGGCCACGGCGATGCAGCCGGAGCCGGTGCACAGGTCGAGGAGCAGCCCCTCCTCCGGAAGCGCGGCGATGGCCGCCTCGGCGACGAGCTCGGTCTCGGGCCGGGGGACGAGGGCGCGGGCGTCGCAGCGCAGGGCGTGGCCCAGGAACTCCTTGCGCCCGGTGAGGTAGGCGGTGGGCTCGCCCTCGGCGCGCCGGCGGACGAGCTCGCGGTAGGCGGCGAGCTCGCCCGGCCCGAGCGGCTTGTCGAAGTCGAGGTAGAGCCGGAGCCGGTCGCAGCCCAGCGCGTGGGCGAGGAGCAGCTCGGCGTCGAGGCGCGGCGCGCCGGCGCCGGCCCGGGCCAGGTAGCCCTGGGTCCAGGCCACGAGACGGAGGGGGGTCCAGGTCCGGTCCATCAGGCGGACGGCTCGGCGCGCGCCGCCTCCTTCAGCGCCTCGGCGGCGAAGAAGGTGCGGCAGGCGTCGATGAGGTCCTGGATGTCGCCGTCCATCGCCGCGGGGAGGTTGTGGCGCGTGTAGTTGATGCGGTGGTCGGTGAGCCGGTCCTGGGGGAAGTTGTAGGTGCGGATCTTCTCGGAGCGGTCCCCGGTGCCCACCTGGCTCTTGCGCGCGGCGTCGCGCGCGCTGCGCTGCCTCTCCCGCTCCATCTCGTAGAGCTTGGCCCGCAGCATCTTCATCGCCATGGAGCGGTTCTTGGTCTGGCTCTTCTCCTGCTGGCACTTCACCACGATGCCGGTGGGCTTGTGGGTGAGGCGCACCGCCGAGTCGGTGGTGTTCACGCTCTGGCCGCCGGAGCCGGTGGAGCGGAAGACGTCCATCTCCACGTCGGCCGGGCTCACCTGGACGTCGATGTCCTCGGCCTCGGGCATCACCGCCACCGTCGCCGTGGAGGTGTGGATCCGCCCCTGGGCCTCGGTCGCCGGCACCCGCTGAACCCGGTGGACGCCCGACTCGTGCTTGAGCCAGGAGTAGACGGCGTCGCCGGAGATGGTGACCGTCGCCTCCTTCACCCCCCCGAGGGCGCCGGGCGAGGTGTCCGCGATCTCGGCGCGCCAGCCGTGGCGCTCGGCACAGCGCAGGTAGAGCCGGAGGAGCTCCGCGGCGAAGAGCCCGGCCTCGTCGCCGCCGGCTCCCGCCCGGATCTCCAGGATCACGTCCTTGTCGTCGTTCGGGTCGCGGGGCACCAGGAAGGCCTTGAGCTGCGTCTCGGCCGGCTCGACGCGCGGGCGGAGCTGGGCCAGCTCCTCCCGGGCCATCTCGCGGATGCCCTCGTCCTTCTCGTCGAGGAGCGCCTCGTTGTCGGCCAGGTCGCGCAGGAGCCGCCGGTAGGCGTGCAGCGCCGTCACCGCGGCCTCGAGCCCGGCGCGCTCCTTCGAGACCGTGCGGAAGCGCTCGCCCGAGGAGGCCACCGCCGGGTCGCCCAGGGCCGCGGTGAGCTCCTCGAAGCGCCGCTCGATGGACTCGAGCTTCCTGAGCACGTCGGGCGACAGCATGGGAGCGGTTACTTACCCTCCGCGTCCCTCCCCGGCAAGGGGCCGCGCCCGCGCGACAGGAGATCCGAGAGCGCCTTCAGCGGCCCGGCGTCGGCGCGGCCGGCGTCGAGGAGGGCCTCGAGGAGGCCCAGGCCCACCCGGCACAGGGCCACGAGCGCCTGGAGCCGCTCGGCGCGGAAGCGCGCCCCCGCGCGGAGCCGCGGGTCCCCGGCGCTGCCGGCGATGGCGTCCCGGAGCTCGCGGGCCGCCTCCGCCAGCGCCCCGAGGGCGGCCTCGAGCGCGCTCCGCTCCCGCTCCCCGAGGACGCGGGAGACCAGGCGCCAGACGTTGGCTTCGGCCTCGAAGTGCTCCTTGCGGTCCCCCGGCACGGCCACGCCGCGCACCGCGCCCCAGCGGCGGAGCTCGGCGAGGCTCATCGAGAGGAGACCGGTGGAGATCTGCAGCCGCTCGCAGAGCTCGGGCGCCGCCAGCGGGCGCTCGGAGAGGAAGAGGACCGTCCAGACGCGGCCCAGCTGCCGGCGGAAGCCCCACAGCTCCACGAGCGAGCCCACCGCGTCGGCGGCGCGGAGCTCGGCCCGGGCCAGCGGCCCGGGCGAGGCGCGCGGGGCGCGGGCGGCGGACTCCCTCACGGCGTCCGGAGCAGCCACAGGTCCCCCAGGGCGAAGGCGGCGAAGGCCACCGAGGCGAAGGCGTTGTACTCGAAGAAGGCGACGTTGATGCGCTCGGGGCGCAGCGCGCCGCCGGGAGCGACGTGGCGGTGCTCGGCGACGAGCACGGCGGCCAGCACCGCGGCGCCGACGAGCCAGAGGGGCCCGCGGCCGCCGAGCGGGCCGGCGGCCGCCACCGCCAGGGCGGCGACGAGGTGGAGCGACCGCGCCCAGGCGAGCGCTCCCGGGACGCCGAAGCGGGCGGGGATGGAGTGGAGGCCCTCGGCGAGGTCGAGCTCGCGGTCCTGGAGTGCGTAGAAGACGTCGAAGCCGGCGATCCAGGCGCCGACGCCCAGGCCCAGGAGCGCCGCCGCCGCCGGGACGCCGCCGGTGAGCGCCACCGCCACGCCCGCCGGGCCGAGCGCCTGCGCCGCGCCGAGCCAGAGCTGCGAGGCCCAGGTGAAGCGCTTGGCGTAGGAGTAGCCGAGGAGGACGGCCAGGACGGGGAAGGAGAGCGCGCCCGCGAGGGGCGAGAGGAGGAAGGCGGCGAGCACGAACGCGGCGCAGGAGCCGAGGAGGAGCGCCCGGGCGGCGGCGAGCGAGACCTCGCCGGTGACGAGCTCGCGGCGCGCGGTGCGCGGGTTCCGGGCGTCGAGGGCCCGGTCGGCGAGGCGGTTCATCGCCATGGCGGCGGTGCGCGCCGCCACCACCGCCGCCGCCACCAGCAGCAGGCGCCCGGCCTCGAGCGAAGCCTGGCGCGAGACCAGCGCCACCGCGCTGGCCGCGAAGGGGAGCGCGAAGAGGGAGTGGGAGAACTTCACCATGCGGCCGAGGGCGGCGACGCTCATGCGGCGGCCTCCGGGCGGTGGCGGGCGATCCAGGCGAGGGGGCGCTCGCCGGCGCCGCAGGACTCGAGGAGCCAGGCGGCCGGGTCGAGGGGGCGGTCGCCGCCGAGCGGCGCCGCCAGCAGGCCCGGCGCCGCCCCGGGCGCCAGCCGCCCCACCGCCGGGGCCCCCACGCAGGCGCCGTTCCAGGCGAGCGGGAGGAGCCGGGCGGCCGGGACCCGGGGAAAGGCGCGGGCCAGCGCCGCGAGCTCGGCGAGGGGCGAGAGCGACGGCGAGGAGGCGAGGGAGTCGGTGCCCACCGCCAGCGGCACGCCGGCCTCGAGGAGCGCCGGGAGGTCGGGGAGCCGGCCGCCGATGTGGAGGTTCGAGCGCGGGCAGAGGACGGCGGTGGCGCCGCTGCGGCGCAGGGCCGCCCGGTC
>DATBLK010000041.1:0-10857 GCA_036555405.1 Anaeromyxobacteraceae bacterium | reverse complement strand
TGGACAGCGTCATCCTCCTTGGAGGCCTGCAGGGCGTTGGGCTGGCTGCGGTGCTCGTGCGTCGCCAGAAGGATCGCGTCGCGAATCGGCTCCTCGCGGCGCTCGTCGGCGCGCTGTCGCTGATGCTGCTCCTCGGCGTCCTCGAGACGCGCTGGGGCCTGTCGAGCCATCCGCACCTGCTGGCCCTGGCGACTCCGCTTCCCTTTCTCTTCGGCCCCCTCCTCTATCTCTATGTCGCCGCCCTGACGCGGCCAGCGGCGCGGTTCGAGGCCCGCTGGCTCTTCCACGGCCTGCCGTTCGCCGCCAACGTGCTCTTCCTGCTCCAGGGCTTCTACCTCAAGACCGGCCCCGAGAAGCTCGCCCTCGCGCAGGCCTACCTCGCCGGCCACGGTTCGCCCGCGCTGCGGTTCTTCGAAGTCGTCCAGACCCTGCAGGCGACGGGGTACCTCTTCGCAAGCTGGGTCGCGCTGCGCCGGTACACCCGCAAGATCGAGAGTTACTTCAGCGACGTCGAGCGCATCGACCTGCGCTGGCTGATGGGGATGGTGCTCGGGCACGCGGCGGTGTGGAGCATCGTGATCGCCGGTCGGGTGCTCCGCGCCGCGGGCGTCGCGCCGGCGTCGCTTCAGGGACTCTCGCAAGCCATCCAGGTCGGGTCTGCGCTGGTCGTCTTCGCGACGGGATACGTGAGCCTGTGGCAGCCCGAGCTGTTCGAGAAGGCGCAGGCAGCCCGGGCCGCGGAACCGGCCCGGCGTCCACTCCCGAAGTACCAGCGCAACCGCGTCGACGAGCGCGAGGCCGCAGAGCTCGCGCGGAAGCTCACCGCGCACATGGCGGACCGCAGGCCATACCGCGACGCCGCGCTCACCCTCCAGGCGCTGGCCGACGCCGTCGGAGCGACGCCGCACATGCTCAGCCAAGTGCTCAACCTGCACCTGCGCAAGAGCTTCTTCTTCTTCGTGAACTCGTATCGGGCAGAGGAGCTGATGGCCGCGCTGGACGATCGCGCGCAGAGCCACCGCGGGGTACTCGAGCTCGCGCTGGAGTCGGGGTTCAACTCCAAATCCACCCTCAACAGCTTCTTCAAGCGGTACACGGGCGTCACCCCTACCGGGTTCCGGCATTCGAGGCCAGCGGCAAGAACCCCCGGAAAACTGGCAGGCTAGGAAGGTCGGACGTCCGGATGCGCCGGCCGCCGTCCATGTTCATGGGGAGCGGCGAGGCAGCGCGTGCCCACTCGTACTGTCTCCTCCGAAACCCCCACCGGAGGACACGGATGTCGAGACCCGTCGTTGCCGCAGTCGGCCGGGCACTTGCCCTGAAGGAGATGCTCCGCATCGCTTCTCGCCTGCTTCTCAAGGTGACTCTCGCCGCAACCGTCGCTGCGGGCTGCGCCACCCCTGCCGCGGCCGGCCGCTCGGCCGCATCGAGCCAGAACGAGCTGCGGGCGATGCGGATCCTCGACCGCCACCGGGCCCGGCGCGAGTTTCCAGGCGCGGTGCTGGCGATGCGCGACCCCTCCGGCGCGACGTTCACCGTCGCGGCTGGCGACGCCGACCCGACCCGGGGAGGCGCCCCGATCGACCCGGCCACGCCCTGGATCATCGGCAGCGCCACCAAGGTCTTCGTCGCGGTCGTCGTGCTGCAGCTGGCGCAGGAGGGGAAGCTCGACCTCGACGCTCCGGTCCAGTCCTTCTTCCCGGAGCTCCCGAGCGCGTCGCGCATCACCATCCGACGGCTCCTGCAGCACACCAGCGGCCTGCCCGAGTACCTCCACACCGACGCGGTGGACCGCGACGCTCGGCGAGAGTGGCGCGCGCGCGAGCTGATCGCCGTCGCGGTCGCCCGGCCTCCCTTGAGCGAGCCCGGAGCTGGCCACCACTACTCGAACACCAACTACCTGGTGCTGGGCGAGATCGTCGAGAAGGTGACCTCCCGGCCCTGGCACGCCGAGGTCCGGAGCCGCATCGTCGAGCCGCTCGGGCTCAGGCACACCGGCTATGCCGGCGAGCCCTCGGCGCCGCGGCTCGGAACAGGCCACATCATCGAGGACGGGAAGTTCGTCGAGGCCACCGGCCGATGGCACCCCTCGGTCGGCGGCGCGGCCGGCGCCATGTACTCGACGGCGGCTGACCTGGTGGCCTTCGCGGTGGCGCTGTTCGAGGGAAGCCTGCTCGACGCGAAGCGCGCGGCCGAGATGCAGACCTTCGTCCGTGGCGCCGACTACGGCTACGTCGGCAACGCCTACGGGCTCGGGCTCGAGAGGTACACGGTGAACAACCTGATGGTCCTGGGACACATGGGGACCGGCAGCGCACACAGCTCCTTCATCGGCTACGACCCCGCGAGCCGCGCGGCCGTGGCCGTGCAGATCAACGCCGCCAACGCGGGACCCACCGCATTCATGGCCGCCGAGGTCATCGGGGAGGTGGCCGGCAAGGACGTCTCCCCGCCGCCGACGCCGTCCGCGTCGGCCGGGTACACCTACTTCCCCTACCGGACCCTCGAGCGCTCCGGCACCGGCGAGCGCGTCGGCAAGCTTCGCATCACCACCCAGCAGGTCAGCGCCTCGGTTCCCATCGTCGCCAACGAGGGACGGACCCGGCTCGACCTCTCCCTCGGGTACCAGCGTCTGCAGTTCGACTACCGGGACATGACCCACCCGCTGGACAGTGCGCAGTCGGTCAGCGCCACGGCGTTCTTGAGGCAGAAGCTGACGGACACCTGGGGCCTCATCCTGGTGGCGGCGCCCGGGTACGCCGACGACTTCAAGGGAGGGGCATCCCGGGATGCGGTCACCCTGACGTTCGTCGGCGCCGGCAGCTACAGGTTCAGCGACCAACTCGAGGTCGGCCTCGGCGTGGCAGTACAGAACGTGTTCGGCGAGCCGCTGCCGATGCCGGTCGCCTCGGTCGAGTGGACGATCGCGGACAGACTCTGGTTCAAGTCGATCCTGCCGATCAACGCCGAGCTGACCTGGCTGCCGATCGACGCGCTGGGCCTGCGCGCCTCCCTCCTGGCCAGCGGCGGCACCTACCACGGAGCCGAGAGGGTCTACCTCGTCAACAACCCGCAGCTGAACTACTCCGCCGTGGCAGCCGACCTCGGCGTGCGCTGGTTCGCTCTGCCGTTCCTGCACCTGACGATCCACGGCGGCTACACCCTCTTCCGGCGCTTCCAGTTCTCCGAGGGTCGCCACCCGGTGCCGGGCGCCAAGTACGACCTGGCCAACGGCGCGGTCTTCGGAATAGACCTCGGCGTCGGCCAATGACCGCTCCCGGAGGGGGAGGCAATGGCCCACCTCGACGAGTGCTGCCCCGGTCTCCCGTCGAGCCCGGTCGTCTGCGACGCGCCGGCGGACCCCTGCGCGGCGCATCCGGGCTGGACCTCGGAGCCGGCGGCCCCATCCTGAGCGAGCCGCGACGTGCAGTCCACTCCGCGTCAGCGGGCGCCGGAGCCCCAGCGCGGGACGCCGGGCAGCTGAAGGCTCGCCGGCTCGCCGCCCTCCCGACGGCGCTGGTCTGCGGCGGGCGGCCCACCCCTGGCGGCGGCGATGCCTACGGCGCCCGGAGCCGGGTCACCGACTCGGCGTGGCGCATCTGGTCGTCGCGCGTCAGGCGCATGGGCTTGTAGGTCCAGGTCTCGTAGAGGGGAAGCTGGTCGGCGAAGTGGGGGCTGCGGAAGTCGCCGCTCTGGCCGGGGGCGACGACGTTCAGGGCGCGGAGCCGCCCGCCCTCTCGCAGGTGCACGAGCTGGTTGTAGGTGCCGCGGTTCATCCACGGCGTGTTGTGGACCGAGCCGATCCCGCCGGCCGTCCAGACGATCTCCGCCCGCGCCTGCAGCCACTGGCCCATGTCCGCGGTCCCGTGCAGGGTCGCCAGCGCATCCAGCGCGTCGCGGAGGCTCTGCGTGAGCGCGGAGCCGATGGTCCCGCCCCCCAGGTAGTCGGCCAGCACCGGCAGCGCCGCCCGCCTCCCCTCGAGGAGCCGGAAGATCAGGTTGCCGCAGACGGTCGGGTCGGCCCCGGCGCCGAGCTTGGGGAGCAGCACCGAGGCCACGGTCTTCGCCCACCAGGTGTCGAAGACCGCCACCGCCGGGCTGTCGTAGCGCCCGTCGCCGTCGGCGTCGTCCTGCAGCCAGTCCCAGCCCCGCAGCAGCGCCACGGCCCCGGGCAGGCGCGCGTCGGCCGAGACGTCGACGGCCTCCAGCATCGCCCCGAGCATGGTCGAGACCACCACCGTGGAGGCGTTCCCCGAGGGCGAGTCGGCGGTGAGGCCGGCCCGCCGGTTGACGGCGGCGAGCGTCTCCAGCGTCACGGAGCGCGGCGGGAGCTTCTCCAGGATGTGCCGCAGCGTGTTCACCCGGTGCGCCGGGCCCCAGTCCCAGAAGCCCGCCGACGAGTTGGGCCAGTCGGGCCCCGGCTTGTTGTTCCAGTTCACGAGCCAGCCGCGCTTCGGGTTCACCGAGTGCGGCATCCGGTCGAAGGGGATGGTCCCCTGCCAGTCCGAGCTGCCGTCGCCGGGCTGGGGGAAGAGGGGGTTGGCGCCGGGGGCCCGCACCGGGATCCACCCTGCGTGGAAGTGGGCGATGTTCCCCTCGTCGTCGGCGTAGAAGACGTTGAAGTTGTAGGCCACCTGCGACACCCGGTCGCGGAACTCCGCGAAGGAGCGGACCCGGCCCAGGCCCAGCCAGGCGGCGTAGCTCGTCATCTCGTTCCCGAAGGTGGCGTTGTCGAAGGCGTAGGCCTGGCCGCCGGCGGCGCCGACGACGGGCCCGTGGACCGACCGGCACAGCGTCTGCGTCACGGGGGGCGCCCCGAACACGCCCAGGGTCTCCACCCGGCAGTCGAGGTCCTTCCAGGCGCCGCGGTACCGGTACTGGCCCGGGTTCGCCGGGTTCAGCTCCAGCGCGAAGATGTCGGAGTTGTCGCTGCCTCCCGAGGTGAGCGACCAGGCGTAGCCGCGCCCCACGCCGATGGGGATGAGCGGCCAGCCGGCGATCTGCATGCCGGTGACGTCGAAGCCGGCGCCGTGGATCCCCATCTCGTGGTTGATCTGCGGCGCGGAGTAGCCCATCTGCGGGCCGCCGAGCAGCAGCGCCCGCCCGTCGGCCGACATCCGCGGGCCGATGAGGATGGCGTTCGACATGGGGCCCCGGTGGAGCCCGATGTCGCGCAGGGCCCGGTCGGCGGCCTCGGCGCGGGCGCGGATCTCCTCCTCCGCCCGGTGGACTCCGTCGGGGAAGCGTGCCGCGGGCTCGCGCCCGTGGCCGCGGCGGCCACCCGGGCCGGCGGGATCGGTCGTGACCGCGCTCGGGTCCTCGAGCCAGTGGGTGTCGGCGAAGGCGCGCGCGCCCTCGTCGGGCCCGAGCCTCCCCACCAGGTCGGCCCAGGCGGTCGCGTTCGCGAGCTCGTCAGAGCCGAACCAGCCGAACCGGCTCCCCAGCAGCATGTAGATGGCGACGGAGTCGTCCGCGGTCCAGGGGCGGGGCGCGACGCCGAAGGCGGCGTACTCGAGCGGCAGCCTCCCGCCCGCCGTCGCCTCGGCGATCCAGCCGTTCATGCCGGCGGCGAAGGACTCGAAGACGATGCGGGTCTCGGCGCTCCCGTCCGCGAGCAGGGCCGCCCGCCGGCTCGGCGGGCCCAGCATGAGGCGCGCCTGGACGTCGCTCGCGACCGAGCCGGCGCCGAACCACTCGGCCAGCGTGCCGGTGGCGGCCCGCCGCAGGGTCTCCGCCTGCCAGAGCCGGTCCTGCCCCTGGGCCCAGCCGACGCCGTAGAAGAGCGCCGCGAGGCTCCCGGCGTGCACGTGCGGGACGCCGCGCTCGTCGCGGATGATGGTCACCTCCCGGTCGTGGCCCCTGCCGCCGGGGTGCGCGAGGGCCGGCGCGGCGAGGAAGACGAGAGCGGCGGCGAGCACCTTCGTCGAGCGCATGGAGCCTCCGGCGGCCTGGTGTGGTGCGCATGGGACCAGGGCGCGCCGGCAGCGGCAACCGCCCAAAGAGGGCTGATCCGAAGTTGACCGGGCCGTCCGGCGGCCGGCGGCGCCGGCCAGAGGCGGCCGGACTAGAGGACGCTCCACGCGGCCAGGGCGGCGTCCTGCGGCTCACGGCTCCAGGGCGCACCGACCTCGCGCTTGCCCCGGGCGAGGAAGGCCGAGATCGCCGGGCCGCCGTGCCGGCTCGCCAGGGCGTCGCGGACGTCCTTCGCCAGCGCTCGCGTCACCGCGAGGCCGCGGGCCGCACACGCCTCGGCGAAGATGGCGCGCCAGAGCTCGCCCTCGGCGCCGTGGATCAGCGGGTGGGCAGCGACGATGCGCTCGAGGGGCGGCAGGGCGAGCTCCTTGCCGAGCACCACCGCCGCGCGGACGCCGCCGAGGTGCGGGTCGAGGGCGCGGCACGCCTGCGCCACGGCCGCCGCGCGCCGCCCCTCGAGGAACCGCGCCCGGTCGCGGGCCCGGTCCGCCGCCAGGTGGTACAGCTGGCCGTCGAGGACGTCGCAGACGACGACGCTGGCGCGCGACTCGACCCGGGGCGCCCGTCGCGAGCCGGAGACCCCGACCAGCCACGCCCTCCCGGTGTGCGGCACGATCCCGACGGCGCTGCCCACGGGCGGACGATAGCAGCGTCCGGGCCCCGACGCCCGGGGGCCGGCGCTACCACCTCCCTCAGGCCGGCCGCTCCGCGACGAGCAGGACGCGGCCCCCGAAGAACGGGCCCCGGGCCTCGAACGGCGCGCCCGAGCCGGGCTGGAGCGTGGCCCGGAGCCGCAGGCCCGCGCGCTCGACGAGCCGCAGGAGCTCGGTCACCGCGTAGGCCCGGATCGACGTCGACCTCCGGCCGGAGCCCTCGGGCCCGGCCCAGTACGCGGTGGTCTCGATGCGGCCGGCGACGGGATCGAGGCGAGGCTCCTCGAGGACCAGCGTCCCGTCCGCAAGGCGGTGCCCGGCCGTGCACTCGTGGGCGAGCATCGCGGCCACCGCATCTCGGTGGATCGTGTCGATCGCCACGGGGCCGCCCAGGCGGACCGCGGCGGCGAGGGTCCGCAGGATCGCGAGGTCGTCGTCCTCGGTGCCGTAGCCGAGCGAGGTGGACAGGTTGAGCGCGACGTCGAAGCCGGACTCCTCGAGCGGCGCGCGGAGGTCGTGCTGGAGGTAGCGGAGCCGGTCGGGGCCGACGTCGCCCCGGCGCCGCTCCGCCTCGTCGAGGAGCGCGGCCGACTGATCCACGCCGAGGACCGACGCGCCGAGCCGGGCGAGCGGCAGCGCCACCCGCCCGTACCCGCAGGGCGCGTCGAGGACCCGGCAGCCCGAGGTGAGCGCCAGGATCCGCCACAGCGCCGCGGCTTCAGCCTCGCCCGGCGGGAACCGCGGGCCCCAGATCCTGACGTAGTCGGCGTCGAAGAAGTCCTGCCACCAGCCAATCGCGCCCACGACGACCTCCCGCAGGACGGGGAGCCTTGCTGGCGGAGCGCGCCGGGATCTCCAGGCCCGCCGGCGGACCGATCTCCTGGGTGAGCGGGACTCTTCGGAGGAGAGCGCCGACTCCGCGCATGCCGCTCCCTGCCCTGCTGCGACGGCCCCGGCGAACCGAAGATCGGCGTGACGCCCGGGCCGTCGACGCCCCGATCGTGCGCCGCCCCCGACGGCCGGAACACCCTCCAAGGCGGCAGGGCTTGACCGGGAGCAGGAACCAGCGGCTCACGGAGCAGCGACCAGGCGGCCGGCCTCGCGCCGCCATCCCGACGCATCGGGGTCGCCGGCCTCCTCGGCCGCCTCGGCGAGCGCCAGGGCCCGGCGCGCGGCGTCGCGGCCCGCTGCGGCCTCGCCGTTCGCCAGGAGCGCCTCGGCCAGCGCCAGCTGGTTGGGCGCATGGTCGGGGAACCGGGCAGCGGCGCGCTGCGCCGCCGCCAGCCCCTGCTCGGGATCGCCCGGTCCGACGGGCCAGCCCGGGGCGCGCAGGAGGAGCAGCGCCAGCACTCGATCCGGTCCCGCGCGGTCGAGGCCGGGGGCGGCGGCAGCGGCGCGCCGGAGCCTCGCCGCCATCTGCGCGAGCCCCTCCCGCACGGTGGAGGGGCGCTCGCGCGCCTGGAGGCCGAGGGCGACGGCCAGGGCGTACTCGCAGACGGGCGAAGCGGGCGCGGCCAGCTCGCAGCGCTGCCCGGCCGCCACCGCCTCCTCCGAGAGCGCGGCGCGCCTGGACGCGGACGGCTCGCTCTCGATCCGGCGCGCCAGCGCGTGGACGCCGGCGGCGATGTTCCCCGCCTCGTCGGGCGAGTCGGCCCCGGGCGGCCCGCGGGTGGCGAGAAGCGCCGGGGCGCAGCCGGCGGCCGCGGCGGCGAGGAGGCCCAGGGCGACCCTCACCGCCCGCTCCCGCCGACGAGGGCCCGCGCCGCGGCCAGCGCCTTCGGGTCGAGGGGCGCGAACCGGACCATGCGGACGCCGGCCAGGGCGGCGGCGCCCGCCGGGCCGCCGGCCAGCCCGAGGAAGGCCTTCTCCAGCGCGCGCCAGCGCGCCGCGGGCAGCCGCCTCCCCACCGTCGCCACCACCGAGGTGGGCACGGCCGCCGAGCGGGCCACGACCTCGAGGTCGGCCGAGAAGGGGAGCGAGCCCAGCGCGTCGGACTGGGCCCCGTCGAGGAGCAGCGCCACGTCGGCGCCGGCGGCCGCCTTGCGCAGGGCCGAGAGGATCTGCGAGGTCGAGGCCACCCCGGCGCTTTCGGGGAGGCGCCCCCAGGCGCCGAGCGCACCCCGAACGAAGGCCGGCGCGTAGCCGGCGCTGGAGTGGACGGTGAGGCCGGCGAGGTCCGCCGGCTTCGCGACCCGGCCCCGGCGCGCCACCAGGCTCCAGCGCTCGAGGAGCCCGGAGCCCACCACCTCGACCTGAAGCCGCGGCGCGAGGCCGAGCGCGGCGGCGTGCTCCAGGAAGAAGGGCAGCGAGAGGAGCGCCACCGCGGCGTCGGCCTCGCCGAGGCGCGCCACGCCTTCGGCCTCGCCGGGGACGTAGACCGCGCCGAGCGCGCCCTCCGGGAGCGCCGCGGCGCGGGCCAGGGCGGCAGCGAGCCCGTCCATGGCGGGCTGCGCCTCGGCCGTGGTGCCGGGGAAGCCGGGCGCACAGGCCACCAGGGTGAGGCGGGCGGGCGGCGCCGCCCGGGCAGGGCCGGCGGCCAGGGCGGCGAGGGCGAGGACGACGGCGGGCAGCGGCGCGGGCGCGCACATCGCGGGGAGCATACTGCGACCCTCCGGGCCGCCCGCGGCCTCCCTGGCGCCTGCGACCCTCCGTTCCACATCCCTCCCCTCCCCCGATGGTAGCTTCGAGGGCGATGGCCGCGCCCTCCCGGCTCGAAGGTCTGTTCCGGAAGGTCGTGGCGATGCGCCGGGCCGTGCTGGCCGCCTTCGCGCTCCTCGTGCCCCTGGGCGCCTGGGAGGCGACTCGCATCCGGTCGGACGGCGCCATCGGCTCGCTGCTGGTGCCGTCGGACCCCGACTACGCCGCCACCCGCGCCTTCCAGGGGATCTTCCCGGAGGGGCAGGTGGTCCTCCTCCTCCTCGAGGTGGACGACCCGCTCCAGCCCGACGCGCTCGACGCCGCCGACGACGTCGCCGCGGCGGCGCGGGGCGTGCCCGGCGTCGCCGTCCACTCGGCGCTCGACGTCTACCGGCAGGCGCGGCCCGGCTTCGCCGCCACGCCCGAGGGGATCGGCGGCCTGCGCCGCTTCCTCGAGGCCGCCGACCTCTTCCGCCGGCAGGGGCTCGTCGGCGACCACCACCTCGGCCTGGCCGTGTCCTTCACCTCGGCCGGCGCCGCCGCCCGGGACGCCACGCTCGAGGCGCTCGACCGGGCCGTCGCCGGGGCGGCGGCCGGGCGGGCCCGGGCGGTGCGCAAGGTGGGAGCGCCCTACGTCGAGTCCTGGATCGAGCGGGAGTCCGGGCAGGCCTCCCTGCGCTGGTTCCCGGTCTTCGGCCTGTTCGTGGTGGTCCTGGCGCTCTTCCTCTACCGCTCGGTCCGCTCGCTCCTCGCCATCCTCCTCTCGCTCCTCGCCGCGGTGACGCTGGCGGTGGGGGTGGGGCGCGCGCTCGGCTTCGCGTTCACGGTGGTGTCGGCGCTGGTCCCGCTCACCGTCATGGTCACGGCGCTGGCCTCGCTCGTCTACCTCCACTCCCGCTTCGTCGACCAGCCGGAGGACGTGGAGGTGGACGCCCACCAGGCCTGGGCCCTCGCCAACAAGCTCCTCCCGGTGACCGCCTCCTCGGCCGCGGCGGTGCTGGGCTTCGCGGCGCTGGCGGTCTCCGCCATCCGGCCCGTCCGCGAGATGGGGATCTGGACGGCGCTCGGCCTGGCCATCGCCTGGGTGGTGGCCTTCACGCTCTTCCCGGCGCTGCAGAAGGCGTTGCGCACGCCCACCGCCCGGACCGTCCCCCTCCGCTCGGCGCTCTACGACCGGCTGGCCGAGGCCCTTCCGGCCTTCAGCTACCGCTGGCGGCGGCCGCTGGTCGCCGCCTCGCTGGCCCTCTCGGCCGCCGGCCTGGTGGCGCTCTTCGGCTGGCCGGGGCGCGTCTCGCCCATGCGGGTCGGCGTGGACGCGCTCGACTACGTGGACCCCGACCTCGCCATCCACCGCGACATGACCTGGTTCCGCGGGCAGGTCGCCGGCCTGGACGTGGCGCGAGCCTGGATCCACACCGCGCCCGGCGCGGCCACCGACCCGGAGGTGCTGCGCGGGCTCGACCGCTTCACCCGCGCGGCGGAGGCGCTGCCCGGCGTCTCGGCGGCCGTGGGGGTCACCACCTTCCTCCGCCTCCGGCGCGCGCTGGCCGGCGAGCCCGGGCCGCTGCCGCAGGACGCCGAGGGCTTCGCCCGG
>DATBLK010000038.1:0-3941 GCA_036555405.1 Anaeromyxobacteraceae bacterium | reverse complement strand
TGGGCGACGCGGGCGAGATCTCCGCCGCGCTCGGCCTCACCGGCGCCGCCGTGCTGGGGAGCCGCGTCGCCGGCGCTTACGCCGAGGCGGCCTACGACGTGCTCCCGCTCCTGGTCCCGACCGACCAGGCCCTCTCCCCCTTCGTCCGCTACGAGGTCCAGGACCTGCACCGCGCGGTGCCCGCCGGCGGCTCGCGGAATCCGGCCCTGGAGACCGACACCCTGGTCGCCGGCCTGACCTACAAGCCGCTGCCCAACGTCGTCTTCAAGGCCGACTACCAGCGGATCGACCCGCGCGGGGCCGGCGCGGCGGCGCTGGACCAGGTGAACCTGGGCGCGGGCTTCGTCTTCTGATGGCGCTCTCCGGTCGACATCCCGTGAACGAGCCCGCGAACGAGCCCGCGCCCGGGGACTGCCGGGCTCGGGCTCGGAACCGGGGCTCCCTTCGAACGCTCGGCGCGGCGGCCGCCCTGGCGGCCGCGGCCCTGGCCGCGCCGCCGGGCCGGGCCGCCGACGCCGGCGCGAAGGAGGGCGCGGCGCTGCGCTCGGCCTTTCCCGAGGCCGAGCGCTTCACCTCGCGGGACCTCCTGCTCGGCGACGACCTGGCGGCCCGGATCGAGAAGCTCTCGCGGGCCCGGGTCCGGGAGCGGCTCGTCACCTTCTACACCGCCTGGAAGGGCGAGGCGGTCGCCGGGTACGCCGTCATCCACAGCCACGTGGTGCGGACCAAGCGCGAGACCTTCACGCTGGCCTTCGAGCCCGACGGGCGCATCCGCCGGATCACCATCCTCGCCTTCCTCGAGCCCGAGGAGTACCGGCCCGGCGAGCGGTGGCTCCGGCAGTTCCAGGGCAAGGGGGCCGGGGACCGGCTCGCGGTCGGGGACGACATCGCCCCCATCACCGGGGCCACGCTCACGGCCCGAGGCATCGCCGAGCGGTCGCGCTGGCTCCTGCAGGCGCTGAAGGTGGCGGTGGGCCCGGAGGCGGCGCCGTGAGGTTCCTCGTCTCCCCGAGCCCCGACCTCCAGGACCGGGTCCGGCCCCCGGTGCGGTGGTTCCTGGTGTTCGCCGCCCTCCTGGTGGCGGGCCTGGCGGCGCAGCGCGGGCTCGCCGGCGGGCTCACCCCGTCGGGCGCCGAGGCCCACTACCTGGGCGCGGACGGGCTGGAGCCCGTCCCCGCGGTGGCGCTGTGGGAGGAGCTGCACGCCAACGCCTTCGTGTACGGCTTCCTCCTGCTCACGCTGGGATCGCTCCTGGCGGTGGCGCCGGTGGCGGCGCGCTGGCGGGGTGCCCTGACCTGGGCCGGGTGCGCCGCGGCCCTGGCCGACCTCGGCGCCCCGTTCGCGGTGGTGGCCGCGCGCGGCCTGGGGCTCTTGCGGGTGGCGGTCTTCGCGGCGCTGGCCGGGGCGCTGCTCGCCTCCATCGCCGTCTCCTGGGTGTCCCTGGGGCGGCCGCCGAGGCGCGCCGATGCGTGATCCCCGCCTGGACCCCTTCCGCGCCCCCCTCGCGATCTTCCTGGCGTTCGTGCTCCTCCAGGCCGGCAGCGGCGCGCTGCTCTTCGCCGCCAAGCTCGGCCTCGGCGCCGGCGAGCTCGCGGCCTACTACCGCGGCTCCGAGGGCCTGCGCGGCCCCCGCACCCTCGAGGGCCTGCTGGAGGTGGCGGTGCCCCACCTGGCGGCCATTCCGCTCGTGCTCTTCGTCACCCTGCACCTCGTCGCCTTCGCCGGAACGGTGAGGCGCCGCCCCTTCGTGCTCCTCGCGGCCCTGAGCTTCGGGAGCGCGCTCGGGGGGATCGCCGCCGCCTTCGGGGTCCGCTTCCTCTGGCCGGCGCTGGCCTGGGCCAAGATCGCCGCCTTCGTCGGGCTCGAGGCCTCGCTCGCCGTCTGGCTGGGGCTGCTGGGCCTGCTCTTCCTGCCCCGGGGCCGCGCCGCCCGGGCGAGCCGCGACGCCGGGCCGCCCGAGGCGGGCGGGGGCCCCCCGGCGCCCCTGCCGGTCAGGGGGTGGGCCGGCCCAGCCGCACCCGGCCGCGCAGCGAGGCCGACACCAGCACCCGGTTACCGGCGGTGACCAGCACCGCGGCGGCCCCCTCGCGCTCCGCGAGCCGCAGGCCCGCCTGCCCGCCGAGGACGAAGACCGCCTTGGAGAGGACCTCGGCCCGGGTGGCCGTCCGGGCGAGGACGGTGGCCGATCGGGAGGCGCCGGCCGGGGCGCAGGTGCGGGGGTCGATGACGTGGTGGTAGCGCCGTCCGCCGGCGACGAAGGAGCGCTCGTCGTCGCCGCTGGTGGAGAAGGCGCGGTCCGAGACGGGCAGCCACCCGAAGGGCTCGCCCTGGCCGCGGGGGTCCCGGATGCCGATCCGCCAGGGCCGCCCGCCAAGGAGGCCCGCCGCGTAGAGGTCGCCCCCCGCCTGGACCAGGAAGGCGCGGACCCCGCGGGCCCGGAGCGCGGCCGCGGCCCGGTCCACGGCCCACCCCTTGGCGATGCCGCCGAGGCCGATCTGCATGCCGGCCCGGGGGAGGCGGGCGCGGCAGGCGCCGCCCGCCGGCCCCTCCAGCTCCACCGCGCCATGCCCAACGAGCGGGCAGCGCGCCGCCACGGCCCGGCGCGACGGCACCTCGCCGGTCTGGCCGTCGCCGAAGCGCCACAGGTCCCGGAGCGCCGCCCAGGTGGGATCGAAGAGCCCGCCGGTCCGCCGCGCCCCGTCGAGCGCCGCCCGCAACACGTCGCACAGGTCGGCGGGGAGCTCGGTGAAGGCGGGCGAGCCTGCGGCCGCGTTGAGCGCGCCCAGGGGCGAGCCCGGGCGCCACTCGTTCATGGCCTCCTCGATGCGCTCGAAGGGGGCGAAGGCGGCCTCGAGCGCCGGCGCCGCGGCCTCCTCCTCGACGCCCGAGAGCGTGACCGACACCAGGGTCCCGGCGAGCGGCCGGCGCTCGGTGACGACCGCGGGCTCCGCCCGCGGCGCGGCCGCGAAGGCCAGGGCGGCGAGGGCCGCGGCGGCGCGTGCCGGCGGGTGGGCCACGGCGGAGCATCGTAGGGCGCTCGCCGGCCGGCGGCCAGGCGCCCGGAATCGACCGGTTTCTTGCCACCCGGAGCGGCGCTGCTACCGTCGGTCGCAGGCCGGCCTCGCTCGCCCATGCCCTCCTCGAGCCGACGCACGACGCTCCTCCTCTCCGCCGGGATCCTCGTCCTCCTGGGCCTGTCGGCCTGGGATCCGGACGGGCTGCGCAAGCACAGGAAGCTCGAGGCCGAGGCCCGCCGGACGGCGGCCGAGAACGGGTCCCTGGTCCGGGAGAACGCCGCGCTCCGCCGCGAGATCCGCGCCCTCCAGGGCGACGAGGCGGCGCTGGAGCGCGCGGCGCGGGAGGAGCTGGGCTTCGTCCGACCCGGGGAGATCGTCTTCCAGCTGGAGGAGGCGAGGCGGTGAGGCCCAGCGCCGGGCCGGCGCCGTTCCCGCGGGCGCCCCTGGGGAGCGCCCGGGAGACGCGGGCCCGCCTCCTGGGGCAGCGCCCCCGGCCTCTCCTGGTCGCGCTCCACGCCGCGCTCCTCGGCGAGGTGGGTCTCCTCGGCCGCCCCGCGCGCCGGCGCTCGGCCCGCCGGCTCTCCACCGCCTTCCCGGCCGCCGCCGCGGCCGCCGTGGGCGCGCTCCTCCTCGGGCGGACCTTCGCGGCCGAGGCGCTGGGCTGGCCGCAGGCGGCCGGCGCCGCCCTGCTCCTGGCTGCGCTGGGCGTCGCCTGGCGACGCGCCCGGCCGGTGGGGCGGGAGGCGACGGCGCGGGAGCAGATCGAGCTCGGGGCCCTCGGCGTCCTCGCCGCCTTCGCCGTGGCCCAGCTCGGCGAGGGGTCCGGCCCCCCCGGCGAGTCGCCGCTGTACCCCGTGGTCTACCTGGGGATCGCCGCGCTCGTCGCCTACCTGCGCCGGAGCGCCGGCCTCGCCGTCGCCGGGC